>DATLSW010000450.1:0-5336 GCA_035533955.1 Ktedonobacteraceae bacterium
TCGCGTTTCTACGCGACCTATCAATGTCCTGTGCGCTCGCTGACGGCCTTCGAGAAGAGCGAATACGCCGACGACTGGCGCGACCTGATGCGCCTCTACCTGGTGCGGCGCACGCGCAGCTTCATTCAGGAGAACTATGCCAGAACCGATGCTGAGACGGGGCGCAAATATCTGCTCTTTCCTGACGGCAGGCGTTCGTATTTTCCCGCGCGCCTCCCCCGCACCGTCAAGATCGCCATTGATGATCAGCAAAGCCGCGATCCCTATAGCATCCTGTACTCCGACAGCGTCGTCGGGGCCGTCAACGCGCTGAATCTGCCGCGCTACGGCCTGGCGAACTATATCCTGCCGCTGCAAAAGTCGAAGCCGACGGCGGCGGAGCGGCAGCAGCTTGATGGCCTCTCGAAAGCCGGCAAAAGGCTGATGGGCTTCTGCCGCACCAACCTGTTCAAGCGACTGGAAAGCGGCGGCCCGGCCTTCCTGCAATCGCTGGAACGCCACATTTTGCGCAATTTCGTCTACCTGCACGCCATCGAGAACGGCCTGGATATCCCTATCGGCACGCAGGACGCCGAACTGCTCGATCCCGGCGTCAGCGACGAAGACGAAAACGCCCTCCTGCCCGATAGCGCGGATGAAAACGGCGATGGCGGCGCGAACGCGACCATGACCGGTATGATCGCCACGCCCATGCACGGCGAAGACGACTATCGCAAGCGAGCGGAGCAGGTCTATCAACAATACGCCGGGCCATATCGCAGGCGCTTCAAATGGCTGCGTCCGGCGCTCTTCAACGCCAGTTTGAAACGCGATCTGCTACAGGACGCGCGGGCGTTGCTCCAGGTGCGCGAGCGCTGCGGAATATGGGACGCGGCGCGCGATAGCAAGCTGACCGCGCTCGTCGATCTGCTGACAAAGCAGCATCCCGACGAGAAAATCCTGGTCTTCACGCAATTCGCCGACACAGTTGATTATCTGACGCGCCAGCTCAAGGCGCGCGGCATCGGGCGGCTGGAAGGCGTGACGGGCGATGCGGACGATCCGACCTTGCTGGCCTGGCGTTTCAGTCCCGTCAGTAACGAGAAGCGCGAGCGGATCAAGCCGGGCGACGAATTGCGCGTGCTGATCGCTACCGATGTTTTGAGCGAGGGACAAAACCTGCAAGACGCCCATATCGTCGTCAACTACGATCTGCCCTGGGCCATCATTCGCCTGATCCAGCGCGCCGGGCGCGTCGATCGCATCGGCCAGCAATCCGATAGTATTGCCTGCTACTCGTTTCTGCCTGCCGAGGGCGTGGAGCGCATCATTCGCCTGCGCGAGCGCGTGCGGGCGCGCCTGCGACAAAACGCCGAAGTGGTCGGCACGGACGAAGCCTTCTTTGAAGATGAGACCAGCACGCGCTCTCTGCTTGACCTCTACAACGAAAAGGCGGGTATTCTGGACGGCGAGGCCGATAGCGAGGTAGATCTGGCCTCGCAGGCATATGCCATCTGGAAGGCCGCTACCGATGCCAAACCACAATTGAAGGGCATCATCGAAAAGCTGCCCAATGTCGCCTTCTCGACGCGCGCCCATCGCGCCACGGCGGCCGCTCCCGAAGGCGCGCTGCTCTACATGCGCACGACGGACGGCAACGACGCCCTGGCCTGGGTCAACCGCAAAGGCGAGAGCGTGACGCAGTCGCAACTGGCGATCCTGCGCGCCGCCGCCTGCACGCTTGACGAGAAGCCGCTGCCGCGCTCGCCGGAGCAGCACGAACTGGTCAAACTGGGCGTCGAGCATATCGTCGCGGAGCAGGCGTCGAGCGGCGGCGGCCAGTTGGGTGGCCCATCGGGAGCGCGCCGCCGTGCCTATGAGCGCCTCAAGCAGCACGCCGAATTTCTCAAGAACTCGCTCTTTCCGCCCGCGCCCGAACTGCTGGCCGCCCTCGACGAAATCTACCGTTATCCCCTGCGCGAGTCGGCCAAAGACACGCTCAACCGCCAGATGCGCAGCGGCCTCACGAACGAACAACTGGCGCAACTGGTAGTAGACCTGCGCGCCGATGATCGTCTCTGCCTCGTGCAGGACGAAGGCGAGCCGCAGGAGCCGCAGATCATCTGCTCGCTGGGCCTGTTCGAGGCAAAGGAATAAATTTTTCTGCTACTGGCTGATCTATACTGGACAGAGTGAGGAAAGTAATGTAAAATAGAATGTAAAGTGACATATGTTATTGAGAGGTGTTGATTTGGAAACAGAAGTTGACCTGCTGGGATTGCCTGACGTGCCGCGCATTGTCCTGGATCACCCTCCTCTCGTATTGACAGTTTGTCAGGTACGCTTTAACAGCGTGCTTGGCGTTGCTGATCCTAAAATTGTTGCCCCATTTCAGCGCGCGATTCAGCAGAGTTATCCGCTAGTCAATCAGGTTCAGAATATAGATATTGTTGCTCAGCCTGGGAACGAAGCGGCAATGAAACTAGCGCGTCCAGGTTATCAATTCTCCGATCAGAATGATATTTGGAGACTGGTACTGACGCAGGATGCTCTTGCTCTCGAAACACGTACCTACGAGGATTTTGAAAGTTTTCTTGATCGCCTCCAGAAGGCTTTAGATGCGCTGATCGAGCATATCCAACCGGCATTTGGAGCCCGGCTAGGTTTACGCTATATTAACGAGCTTCGACCCGATGGGATGGTGTGGGCTAGTGTGATACGCCCAGAATTGTTGGGTCCGATTGGTGTCCCGGAATTTATTGAGAATGCGACTCAGATTGCTGCCATACAGCAGCTATCGTTGAGATATCCAAACAATCAGGGAATTACCATTCATCATGGATTTGTTCCAGGTGGTACAACGGTGCGCCCTCGTCAGGGCGAGGAAATACAAAACGGAGAGTTTTATTTACTCGATTATGATGCGTTTAGAGAGTTTCCAGCCTCACAGGGTTTGCTGATGGACACGGAAACGATATGTCGTCATGTGAAGACCTATCATCAGATGATTTATCGGCTCTTTCGCTGGTCAGTGACCGACGAATACCTGGCAATGCTGAGGAGATAATGCTATGACACAGGTTACTCCCGTAACAAGCTATAGAGAGCAGTTTAATCTGAGAGAGCGAATTGCATCTTTTGGGCAATATGCTGCTGCTAGTAGCTGTACAGAAGCTTACCACATTCAGCAAACAGAACCTGGACAGGTTGCCAGGAACATAGAGCCATTTATGGATAGTACGAATGACTGTGGTGCGCTTCTGAATTGGCGGATCCCAGGACTGCGGCCGGTTGCAAGAACCAGTGATGTAGATTTGATGGTTATCTTATCGCAACTCACATATCCAGAATCGTTGTTGACAAATATCTCATCAGAGCAAATAATCGGAACATTTTCCCACCGATCCACTCCCCATCTCGAGGCTCTGCGGTGGATCAAGGTGGTGACTGGTCTTTCACAAATGAGAATAGGGCAACTTTTGAATGTAACCCGCCAAACGATCATCAATTGGGAACATGGCACGCCGATTAATGATGGACATCGGAGGAGACTTTTTGCGGTACGAGATGTGATAGAGCGCGCTGCCCGTCACTATACCACGCCTGCTGAACTTGTCGCCTGGCTGGATACTCCCCGTGGCACGGACGGTCGCACTCCAGCAGAATTGCTTGAGATGAATAAGATCGACCGCGCGCGTTTATTGGCGGTTTCTTCTCCATCCTCCAAACTTGTTCGTCCTCCCGCCTGGGTAAACAGGCAAGTATCGGAAGCGTTTCGTGCTGGTGGAGAACGTCGCCAGGAGACATTACCGCCTGAACCAGACGATGAAATGACCGATGCCGAGGCTGCAACCTACGAGTTGATTGAAGATGAAGAGGGGGCCGCGCCTGATGAACAATCTGGACGTTGATGGGGATGCGCTTCTCAAGGCTGGCTGGCGGCAAGGTACTTTGTTCGGCGCATCGACGCTTTCCTTTTCCTGGAATGATCTTTCTCTCGACGGAGAAGGTAACGAACGGATCACGAAGGAAGAGCGGCAGGTAAAGTCGGGTGAAAAGCTTGTGCTGATATCGCAAGACTGCGATATCAAAGCTTCGGTAGATAAAGAGCCGTATGTTGAGGCGCTCATTTGTAAGCGGTACAACCAAAAATTTGTCGATCGGGTGAGCAGGACGAGCGCGCGCTGGTTTGTGGTTAATCCGACAACCGGTCTGGTTGCCGAAGCCAAATATCGTCTTTCTCTTGCAAAGCGCGTGCTTTCCCAGCTATTACCGGAACCCTGGCTCGCAGGTTCCACTCGCCTTGATAGTTTTGTGCGCTGGTTGGGAAGACGCTCCGATCGCCCCGCTATTCCCGATCCTATCGTTGATGCTTTTCAGAAGCCCTTCGAGAGAAGCATCGCCGAACTGCGTCAAGAAATGCCAGAAGTATTTACCGCTTTCAATCGAGTTGTGAGTGATATCCGTATTAGCCTTCCCCAAAGCAAAGTACCTCCTTTTGAGATACACCTTGTTCTTCTCATTGAAGTTGATGGTTTGAGTGAAGAAGAGGCTAATGCAATCGATTTCGTTGATCAAATGACGCGAGCTTCGCTTGATACGAATCTGGTTCATCTCGCAGATATTCGCGTTCTGACGGAAGAAGAAATATCACTGAAAGAATTTTATGCTACCCGTCCCATGTATCTCGATTACTATACATACTTGGGAGAAGAGATCGAGGGCGCGGTGCCACATAGAAGTATGTAAGTAAGTGATATTGCCCTTTCGGATCGCGCTGTGATGTTCGGGCGCGGGTTGGCGTATTATATTGTGCAATCACAATATAGACGTCATAGCGACTAGAGCGAGAAAAAACAGGCGATCCGAACCATGAACGCAGTGCAATTTGGGCGGTGGCTGGCTGACCGCCGCAGGGCTTACGGCTACCGCAGCCAGCGCGTTCTTGTAGCAAAGATACAGGCCAATCCTCTCCCGTGGGGTATGTCCGATGGCATCTCGGAAGATTTCCTGGCCCGCCTCGAGGCCGGGCAATTGGCGCATCCCTTTCGCGGAAGCGTGCGCCAGCGCGTGCTGGCGCTGGCATGGCATCTCTGCAAGACACCGCGCGATATCAAAACCTATCTCAATGTCGCCGAACTGGCCCAGTTGGATGCTCAGGAGATGGAATATATCCAGCTTTTACAGGAGCGACTTGCTCCGCGTTCTGCGTCTGTATCGCTGCCGCTGCCGCCGCGACCGGCCCGCCTTGTTGGCCGCTCATCTGAGGTGTCTGAGCTTGTGCAAGCTCTTTGCGCCGTAGAAACGGGGATGTGCGCGATAACGGGTATGCCGGGCGTCGGCAAAAGCGCCCTGGC
>DATLSW010000451.1:0-5028 GCA_035533955.1 Ktedonobacteraceae bacterium
TCGGCCTGCGCGCAGTCTGCTCGCTTACCTGATCGTCATTGCCTGCTTCACCGCCACCTACTTCATCCTGGGCCGCACCGTGGGGCCGCCCTTCTCGCCGTTGGGCGCGCTCGTTTTCAGCGTCACCTCGTTTCACGGGCGTGGCTTCTTCCCCGGCGGCATCAAGCTGGACGACCCGATCACGGTGCTGGCCGCGCTGGAAGCCGTTGTTGGTTTGACTATCGAGATCAGCTTCATCGCCACGTTCACGCAGCGGTTTTTTGGGAAGTAGGCAAAAACCTTCTGCCAAGAATCAGGCGAGATATAACCGCTTTTGATGGTATAGTAATTCGCAGCGAACACAGTTAAACCGCTATTCTCGCTACGATGGCAATCTCTCGCGGTTGCCCTGGCTGCTTATTTATGTTAAGAGAACATAACCTCTACTACAAAAATAACACCGCCTTGTTACCTGTTCTCAGTTTTTCACATCTTTACATCTCTCTATACTACTCATATTCATGATGCGTATCTCGTTTTTGGAAATTTTCTCTTTTTATCGTAGATGCCAAAGCGAGAAGATTTTATGGAGGTAACATGTCTGTTGTAGAATTTGCTCTAGACCCTGGCGCACAGCAACGAGTTCAGGTTCACTTGCCCAGTGAGCAGTCAGCTTCTGTAACCATACTGCTTAACCGCAGCATCCTGGGTTCTCTGGCCTCAGATGAACAAGCTGCCGGCAAGGATTTTCCCTTACCTGATAATTCCGTGTTAAACGTGCGTATCGTCAACGGTCAGCCTCAAGTTTCGCGCGCTGGCTATCCCCTGTCTCCTATAGATGCAGCCACCGCGAACGTGGTAGACTTGTCTCCTGCCGCCCTGGCCCAGGAACGCAATAAGAAGCTGGGCGGATGCCTGATAGCATGGCTGGTTCTGAATCTGGCGGTGATTGGCGGCTTGACCTTGCTTTACTTCTTAGCGACTATCGGTGCGATGGCAACAGGGGCTTCACCTTTAGCATTCTTGCTCTTTAGTCTGCTTGGGGTGGTAGGTCTGGTTGGGATAAGCCTGATCTTCTTCTGGAAGAAAATAGGGTTCTATTTGACGGTTGCTTATGTTGTTCTGGGCCTGTTGCTGTCAATTCCCTTTGGCCTGCTAGCCGTCCGTTCATTTATCCCCCTTGTTACTATTGTCTTCCTCTATGTTTATTTGAATAGAGGCGGCGTCTGGGAGAAAATGCGCTAGAAAGGGTAGCCAGGATGCGCATAGCATACCATAAACAAGGCCCTCTCGCATGTCATACCATAAACAAGGCCCTCTCGCATGTCATTCTGAGCGCAGCGAAGAATCTGACGCGGGAGACTGATTACGATGGCTCACGAGAGATTCTTCGCTGCGCTCAGAATGACAGGTTAAAATCTCTTTTTTAGGGCATATTAATCGCCCTGTGTATGCTATACTTCATGCTGTAAACGCAAATCTATCGAAAAACATATGCACGCGAGGAGGGCAGGAGATCATGGCCGTCACATCGTCCCACATCCAAGAGGCTGGGCAGGACTGGCTCTCGCCGGAAGAAATGCATGTCTTAGAAGTTGTCTGCGACACGTTGTTGCCCGCGCTGGAGCCGCCGCCGGGCAGTTCTGAGGAGGTCGCGGCCTACTACCAGCGCGCGGCCAGCGATTTGCATGTGGGCCTGCTGGTGGCGGAGACGCTGGGCCAGGAACACGCGCAAGCCCGCGAGCAGTTTCGCCAACTGCTGCGCTTGCTGTCCAGTCCCGTGTTGGGCGTGACGCTGATTGGTAAAGCCAGCCCGTTTGTGACGTTGCCGCAGGAGCAGCGCGAGCGCTATCTGTTGGCGCTGGCGAACAGTTCGCTTGGTCAACTACGCCAGGGCTATCAGGCCATGAAACGTCTGGCCGCCTTCGTCTTTTATGCCGCGCCCGTCGAGCAGGGCGTCAATCCGAACTGGGCGGCCATCGATTATACACCGCCCGCGCCAACGCCGCCGACCACGTCTCAACCTATCCAACCTTACGCAATTACAGGAGATACCACGCTGGAGGCCGACGTGGTGGTGGTTGGCTCTGGCGCGGGTGGGGGTGTCGTCGCGGGCGAACTGGCAATGGCTGGCAAGAGCGTGATCGTGCTAGAAAAGGGCGGCTATAACAACGAGGCCAATTTCACGCTGCAAGAGGCGCAGGCCATGCCCGAACTCTATTTGAAGCGCGGCACGCTCACCAGCAAAGACCTGGGTGTGATCGTGCTGGCAGGCAGCACGCTGGGCGGCGGCACGGTCGTCAACTGGACCACCTCGTTCAGGACACCGGGACCTATCCTTGAAGAGTGGGACGAATCTTCCGGCCTGCGCGGCTGGTTTACCGACGCCTCGCTGCAAGAAAGTTTCGCCGCCATCGAGCAGCGCATCAACGTCAACGCTGATAATAGCCAGCATAATACGCAGAATCAGTTGCTCTTCGATGGCTGTACGGCACTCGACTATCATGCCGGCGTCCTGCGGCGCGACGCCGTCGGCTGCGAGCAGCGCTGCGGTACGTGCGGCTTCGGTTGCCGCTATGGGGCGAAACAGTCCACTACGAAAACGTATTTGCAGGATGCTTACGATCGCGACGCGCGCATCATCGTGCATTGCGCTGTGGATCGCGTGCTGATCGAGAACGAGCGGGCCGTTGGCGTCAAGGCTATCGTGACTGACCAGGCGGCAGGCAAGACATACAATCTGACCGTGCGCGCGCGGGCCGTGATTGTCGCGGCGGGTACGATCAATTCGCCTGTAATCCTCACGCGCTCCGGGCTGGACAATCCGCACATCGGGCGACACCTCAAACTGCACCCGGTCACGACCATCGCGGGCGTCTATCCCGACAAGGTCTATTGCTGGCAGGGCGTGATGCAAAGCGCCTATTGCGACGAATTTGGCTATCTCGACGGCAATTACGGCTACAAGCTGGAAGTGCCGCCCGCTCATCCCGGCCTGCTGGGCCTGTCAACGCCCTGGTACGGCGCGCGCGACTACCGTGAGCAGATGCTGCAAGCGGCCAATATCGCCACGTTCATCGTGCTGGCGCGCGATAAGGGCGAGGGCCGCGTGGTGATTGGGCCGGATGGTGAGGCGCAGATCGACTATGTCGTCTCGGCCTATGATCGCCGCCACCTGCTGCACGGGCTGCGCCAGGCCGCGCGTGTCCACCTCGCGGCGGGCGCGACCTCAATCCTCTCGCTGCATAACAAGCGCACGCGCCTCGACAGGCCACAGGGCGACGAGGTCAGCACGCTGCAATTGCACGAATTTGATCGCCAGTTAGAACGCCACGGCATGGGGCCGAACCGCGTCGTAATGTTCACGGCGCACCAGATGGGGACATGTCGTATGGGAGCTGATCCCCGGCGCGCCGTGACCGACGAACACGCCCAGGTCTACGGCGTGAAGGGTCTGTTCGTGTGCGACGGCAGCCTCTTCCCGTCGGCAAGCGGCGTCAACCCGATGCTCTCGATCATGGGTTTAGCGCATAGAGCGAGCCAGTATATCAAGACGGCGGTGTAGCGGCGCAATGCATTGCGCCAGCGCCAAATGCTCTGCTGTGGCCGATTGGCGCAATGCATTGCGCCGCTACAGCAGCGGCGATGTTTCGTTTTGCCGCAAGTCAAGCTTGAAGGGAATGCGATCGGTTCTTATGCCTTCCGGCAGGTCAACTGGCTGCATTCCCAGCGTGCGGTACAGCCCGATCCGTTCTTCACTGGTTCCAACGGCGTATATTTCATTGAAAACGATGCCCTCTTTTGCCCAGCGTGCCAGCAACTTTGTGATCTCGGCAATCAGGCGGTTTTCGATGTGCCGAGGCTCAGAACTTTCGGCATCCTTTTTCGTAGCGATCTCAGCAATATATAATGGGTACGGCGTCTTTGGTACGAACGGCTGGATATCGTCAATGGGGATCGTCCTGTTCCAGTACTCGCCGGTGAGCCGCTTCATGATCGTCTCAAGCGGCAGTGGAAACATGCCGATGTAGCCGATAACGTCCGCACCTTTGCTGAGGATATGCAGCGCCTCCGGATTTTTCCGTATCCATGCTTCCAGGACATCTTGAGGAACAGTAAGTTCATAGCTCCCATGCTCGCTGGCGACAAGCATTTCGATATCAGGGATATCTTCCCGCAGCGCGATGCCAAAATAATAGATCTGGGTGGACTGATAGGGACTCATTGCCTCGCGTAACGATCGCCGGTATGCCTCAACGCTGTTTAAGGGATAAACGTTTTCTTTCCGGCCAGGAAGCTTCACATTGGGGATGATGCCTCCTCTGACGAGGCTATAAAAGGTGGTGGACGGCACGCCCATAGCCGTCATGGCATCCTGCGCGGTAAGGAAGCCAGGCGGCGCTGTTTTTCGGTTTTTCTTTTGCATGACTGCATAAGACTCCTCTCAGTTCGCTTTATGGCTTCATTTTACCATATCGCAGGCAATCTTCGCAGTGTTCGCCGTGTCGGGCAGTTTTGGTGGATAAAAAGCCTTGCTCTTCTCGATCATTTGTGGTAGTATGTGCTTAGTAGTCTTGGTAGACTTCGATCACTCAGTTCGCTTTAGGGGACTTTTTCGAGCCTGCCAGGCTACCTGCCGCAACCCGCGCGTTTAACAGTCGAAGATTCGAGGAAAGGAAGCATCAATGGCAGCAGACGAAGAAAACAAGAGCGAAGTGGCTCGCTTACGACAGAAATTCGCCGACGAGTATCTCGCGGCGCAGCGCGGCCTGACGGGCCTCTCGGTCGGCAGCGCCCGGCATACGTTCATCACGCGCAAGATGGAGAGCATGGGGCTATGCCAGAAGGAATTGACAAAGTTGGTGGGCGATCAAGCCGCTACGAAGATGCTGGCCGAAACGCTTGAGGATCTGTGAGGAGAGAAACGGTGAGCGAGGATGAGCCGGAACAAGATACGAGTGTACCCCAATTGCCGCTCAGCTTGAACGACATGGCTGTTCTGGATAAGATGGTCGCGGCTTACCTTGCCTATTTGCGCGGGGCCAGCCA
>DATLSW010000452.1:0-4268 GCA_035533955.1 Ktedonobacteraceae bacterium
GCGTCGTCGGCGCGCTGCGACAGTTTGCGCCCGCTGGAACGCACGTAGAACGCCGGGAACTCGTCGGTTTGCCAGCCGATCACAGGCACGCCCCGCGTCTCCAGATATTCGAGCGTCAGGTCGAGATCGAGGATCGATTTCGCGCCCGCGCAGGCTACCAGCACAGGCGTGCG
This sequence comes from Ktedonobacteraceae bacterium, assembly GCA_035533955.1. GTDB lineage: Bacteria > Chloroflexota > Ktedonobacteria > Ktedonobacterales > Ktedonobacteraceae > CADDZH01. The sequence continues at coordinate 174 of DATLSW010000452.1, forward strand.
GCTCAATTCGGTCAGGTCGGCGGAGATATCCATACTGGTTTCCGCGCCGCGATGCACGCCGCCGATGCCGCCAGTGGCGAAGAAGCGGATGCCGACCATGTTGGCGCACAACATGGTTCCGGCCACCGTTGTCGCTCCCAGTTGCCGCGTCGCCAGCGCGTAGGCCAGGTCGCGTCGGCTCACTTTCAGTACCTGTTGCGCCGTTCCCAGCCGCGCGATCTCATCCTGCGATAGGCCAATTTTGACCGTGCCTTCATGGATGCCGATCGTCGCGGGAACCGCGCCCTCTTCGCGTATCGCCACCTCCATGTCCCGCGCGATCTCGATATTGTCTGGATAGGGCAGGCCGTGCGCGATGACCGTCGATTCTAGCGCGACTAGCGGCCGTTGATCGTGCAGCGCGCTCTGTACTTCGTCTGATAGCGTGATGTATGGTGGTAGGTGTGTCATAGTTGCTTCATGATACCATTATTCTGGAGATTTGCACAAGCCAGCGCCATCCCAAAACCATAACCACAGCTTGACCCATTTTTCCTATATACCACTGTGTTTCACGGCGCGTTATCATGATGATCCGCTAAAATACCTATCGACATCCATTTATTCAATTCAGGCGGGCATTGTGACGATTGGGTGTGTAGGCCCGCGGCAGTTGGTTTAGTAGTACAGAGGAAAGAGGAAACGTGTTCATACACCAACGAATCTGGAGGTATTTCCAACAACACCGGATGGCAAGTATTGTGGCCGCGAATATTTGCGTGCTGATGATGATCGGATTGCTGATTTTGGGTGGGACGCTAGGCTCGCGCATCATTGGCGCATTTGCCCATTCGCCTTGCACCAGCGGCGATCACTCCTACACGGTAGCAAGTGGCAATACGCTGAGCGGGATCGCGGCGCGCTATGGCACCACATGGGAGCGTCTTGCTTCCTATAATCATCTTGCCAATGCCAACATGATCTATGTTCACCAGATTATCTGCATTCCGGGCAAGCATACGACGCCTGGGGGAGGCGGAGGCGGAAGCGCGGTGAGAGGGACGGGCAACTATTTCCCGTATGGACAATGTACGTGGTGGGCGGCGCAGCGTTACTACGAGCTGCATCACATCTACGTGCCGTGGATGACCAACGCGGATGCCTGGGAATGGACGGCGCGGGCTTACCAGTTCCACTGGCATGTCTCCAGCAGGCCCTCGGTGGGGGCAATCATGGATTTGCAGCCGTGGGTAGAAGGCGCGTATGGCCTGGGCCATGTCGCGGTAGTGGAGCGCGTGTTGAGCAATGGCGATGTCATTGCCAGTAACATGAACTGGGGCGCGTCCTACTGGAGGGTGACGAATGTCCAGTTCGCTCCCCGCTCCGGCGTGACCTTCATCACGTTTTGATGTTGTGAACTGAGAGGACGGGCCAAAAACATGTGGCGGCGCAATTCATTGCGCCGCCACATGTTTTTGGCTTGCCGCCACATGGCCTTCGTCATGACCCGGCGGGAATGGGGCTGTGACCAGCGCTATGCTTGCCTGATAGTGGCTCGATTAAGGGATGCATGATGAACCATGCCTGCGCGTCGAAGGGCGGCTCGCCCGGCGCGGGCTGCACTGGCCGATACAGTCCATCGGGAGTGAGTTCCGCCGCGTTGACGGTGTCGGCCAACTCGCTGTTCAGAAGACGCTCGCAGATGGCGTTGCGCAGCGTCGGCTCTTCGATGGGGAACAATGTCTCCACGCGGCCATCGAGGTTGCGCTGCATCATATCCGCGCTGCCCAGGTACATTTCTTCATTGCCGTTATTGCCGAAATAGTAGACGCGGCTATGCTCCAGAAAACGCCCGACGAGGCTGCGCACGCAGATATGCTCGCTGACGTCGGGGATGCCGGGGCGCAGGCAGCAGATGCCGCGCACGATCAAATCGATGTTCACGCCGGCCTGCGAGGCGCGGTAGAGCAGGTGAATGATTTCCGGATCAACAAGGGCGTTCATCTTGAAGAGTATCCGCCCGTTGCCGTACTGCTGGTGCAGAGCGATTTCGCGCTCAATGCGTTCTCTCATGGCCTGGCGCAGTCCGACGGGGGCGACCAGCAATTTGCGATACGTGTGCTGGCGGGAATAGCCGGTGAGCAAGTTGAAGAGATCGCTGACATCCGCACCGATATCTGGGCGACAGGTCAGCAAGGCCAGGTCTTCGTAGATGCGCGCGGTAGTGGAGTTGTAGTTGCCCGTGCCGAGATGCACGTAGCGGCGCAAGCCATCCGCTTCTTTGCGTACCACCAGGGCAACTTTCGCGTGCGTCTTCAATCCGACCAGTCCGTAGACGACATGCACGCCTGCTCGTTCCAGCGCGCGCGCCCATTCAATGTTGTTTTCCTCGTCGAAGCGGGCTTTGAGTTCTACCAGCACTGCCACTTGCTTGCCGTTTTCTACTGCCTCCAGCAGCGAACTAACCACCGGAGCGTTCGTTCCTACGCGGTACAGCGTCTGCTTGATCGCCAGCACCTGCGGATCATGCGCCGCCGCTTCGATGAACTCGACCACCGAGTTGAAGCTATCGTAGGGATGATGCAGGATGATATCTTGCTGGCGCATGGTGGCAAAAATGCTCTGATCTTTGTGCAGCACCGGCGGAATACGCGGCGTAAAGGGGGCATCTTTCAGTTCCGGGCGTTCCAGATTGTACAATTCTATTACGTCACCGATGCCAAGCGGGCCGTCAATAGCGGTCTGGTAGTCGGATGTGATCTCCAGATTGTCGAGCAAGAGGTCGCGTATACGCTGCGGCATCGCCGGATTCGCCGCTAGATCGACTACTTGACCGAAACGCCGCTCAAGCACTTCCTGTTGGATATATTCCAATAAATCGGATGCCTCGTCCTCTTGTAATTCAATATCGGCATCACGCAAAACACGGAACGGGTACGACTCCCACACGTCGTAGCCGGGGAAGAGCATATTGAGACGAGCGGCTATGACTTGCTCCAGCCAGACGAACGCGACAGTAATGGAGCGACCCGCGTCGGCGGCAACGGGAACGCGCACCAGGCGCGGCAGGCTTGGCGGAACTTTGACGCGGGCGAAGCGCTCGCCGTTGACTGGGTCGGCTATGGCGACAGCCAGGTTCAGGCTGCGCGTGGAGATATGCGGAAAAGGATGCCCTTGATCGACGGCCAGGGGCGTCAGCACTGGGAAGACATCGCTTTCGAAGTAGGCTTGCATGGTGGCGCGTTGTTTCGTATCCAGTTGCTCGTAGTTCAGGATGTGGATATGCTGCTCAGCCAGCAATGGCAGCAGCGCATTGCGCCAGTAATCATGCACCATGTGGAGGAGCGGTTCCAGTCGCTTGCGCACAGCCGACAGTTGTTGTTCCGCCGTCAAACCGTCGGGGCTGAGCGTCGCGACATGCGCGGCGATCTGATCCTTGAGTCCGGCCAACCGGATCATGATAAACTCGTCGAGGTTGGTGTCAAAGATCGAGAGGAATTTGATACGTTCCAGCAGTGGATGGCGGCTATCTTGCGCCTGTTCGAAGACGCGGCGATTGAACTCGATCCAGCTCAGTTCACGATTCGTGTACAGGTCTGGACGCTCTATATCTATTGGTGAGGGAGAGATAGTCGGGTTTTGCTGCATATATGTGTTCCAGGTTTCTTTGCTGCCGTTGCCAGGTTGGTTTATGATATGCATTGTATCATCGCACGCCGACTGGCGCAATAACTTGTATGTCCAGGGTCTATGCCCTTGAATCTCCGTAGGGGCGTGGGCTTGCCCCGCCCGCGGGATCGCTTCACCATCCAGCAGAGGGCGGGGCAAGCTCACGCCCCTACGGAGATTCGAAGATCGATGCTATTTCATGTAAATAAACGTCTCTATTGTAGAGAAAAGAAAATGTGCGGTTCGTGGTTTGTTGCCACTGACCAGGGAAGTGAACGATATGGTTTCATCCGAGCGATATTGCCCCTCGTGCGGCGCGGCCAACGAGGCGGAGGCGCAAACGTGCTTCGCCTGTGGCTTGTCGCTCAAAATCACGCTTCCGCTTCCCGAAATCGAAGGGCAGCGGCCTTTGCTTCAGGAGCGTTATCGCGTTCTCGCCCAGGTGGG
>DATLSW010000453.1:0-6639 GCA_035533955.1 Ktedonobacteraceae bacterium
TTGCGCCTGTGGGTCCGATTCAGGCGCAATCAATTGCGCCGCCACACCCTACTCCTTGCCGACCCTCTGCGAAAACGCACGCGCGTATACGTATATACTATAGAGATAAGGAGACGTACTTCGACCTGGTAGTGACAGCGCTGGTTTCTGCTCGTTATCAGTGAAGGAGAATTATGATCGAGGCATCACCAACTAATGATCCGTCAATTAGCCCGCGTACAGGCCACACATATCTGTGCCTGTACGGGCATTTTTATCAACCACCGCGTGAGAACCCCTTCACAGGCATCCTACCCATCGAGCCGGAAGCGACACCCTACGCCAACTTCAATGAGAAAATCACCGCGGAATGCTATCGCCCCAATGCTGAGGCTGGGAATTTCGACGCGCTGAGCTATGACCTGGGGCCTACGCTCGCCGCCTGGTTGGAGCAAGCTTATCCCGACGTCTATCAGCGCATCATCGAAGCCGACCATCTCCACCGGGCGCGCTATGGCGTCAGCAATGCCCTGGCGCAAGCCTACAACCATACCATCCTGCCCCTGGCAAACTCCCGCGATAAGCGCACGCAGATCGCGTGGGGACTGAGCGATTTCCGCCATCGCTACGGTTACGCTGCGCATGGCATGTGGCTGGCGGAAACGGCGGTTGACCTGGAAACGCTCGATCTACTGGCGCAATACGGCATCACCTATACCGTCCTCGCTCCCTGGCAGGCCGCGACGCCCATTGATGTGACGGAACCTTACATTGTGCGGCTCTTTGATGGCCGCAGCATCACCGTATTCTTCTACAACGCGCCGCTTTCCGGCGGCGTCTCTTTCGATTGGAATGTGACGAGCAACGCTGATACATTCGCCTCGTCTATTCTGCCCGCGCACATCGTGCCGGGCAAACGCGACGCCGGAGTGGATCAATTGATCATTGTCGCCACCGACGGCGAACTGTACGGGCATCACCGGCCCTGGCGCGACAAATTCTTGACGCGCCTGATCGAGGACGGGACAGCCGAACACGGCTACGAGATATGCACGCTAGAACGCTACTTGCAAATGCACCCGGCAACGCAAGCAGTGGAACTGCGCGTGCCGAGCGCGTGGAGCTGCGGACACGGCGTGGCACGCTGGGATACGGGCTGCGAATGTACGGAGGGCGATAGCAGTTGGAAGGCCGCGCTGCGCCGCGCGCTGAACAACCTGGCGGCGCGCGGCGATCGGTTGTTCGAGCAATACGCCGTGGCAACGCACTACGATCCCTGGGCGGCGCGTGACGACTACCTCCCTTTGCACATGGGCTGGGAGACGGAAGCACAATTCTGGGCGAAATATGGCAAGCAACAGCGCACGCCAGAGGATGCTGGAGAGGCGCGGCGCACCCTGCTCTTGCTGGAGGCGCAATACTACCAGCAGTACAGCTTCACCAGTTGCGGCTTCTTCTTTGAAAACCTGGATCGCATTGAGCCGCGCAACGACATAGCTTTCGCGCGCCGGGCCATCAGCCTCTTCTGGCAAGCGACAGGCGTCGATCTGCAACAGGACTTCTTGCAAGACCTGCAAGCGGCACAAAGCTGGCGTGCCGAGGTCACCGGCGCGGACATCTACCAACAATTGCCCGTCGTCCAACCAGGGCTGTTGCCGCCACTCCCTTGACCCTACGTGATAGGATATATGAGAATACAATCAGTTCTGCTGTGGAGGCGCAATGAATTGCGCCAGAATCGGCCCAGACGCAATTCATTGCGCCGCCACAGCAGGCTTGAATACTACGCTGGAGCATAGCGTTGGCTACAGTATCGGAAAACGAAGCGCGTGCCGCTCGTGGGCCGGTCGGCCCACGGGAACGCTGTGCGCATACCATTACCGACCGCTTTTCGCTGGCAAATACCTACCTGGTCAACGCTGAGCGGCTCTTCATCGTTGATCCAGGCTCGGAATTGAATGCTCGCCTCACCCTGACCTATCTACAGCGTTTTCTCCACCGCTCTTACAGTGATATCGATCTCATCGTGTTGACACATCTGCACCCAGATCATACGGATGGCGTGGCCTACCTGCGCCGCGAATGCCGCGTTCCAGTGGCAGCTTCAGCAATAGCGCGACAACTGGCCGAGTCCGAGCAGCAAGGTCAGAGCAACCGGGTGATGCCGCGCATCACTCATCTGGCCGGGCAGATGTTACCAGGGACGCTCCATCATCTTGATCTCTTCCCTCCCAACTATTCCGCGCAAGCAAAAATGGTGGATTTCTGGCTGGAGGACGTGGCCGGTCTGCCCTATCACGCGGATTGGCGCGTCATTGCCAGCCCCGGTCACACGCCGGAAAGCCTTTGTCTCTATAACCCCTTCACGCGCGAGTTGTTGTGTGGCGATACGCTGGTCACGATGGAAGGCGGCTCGCCCTTGATCGGCGGCACAACGAACCGCCGCCAACTAAATGAGACGCTGCATACACTGCGCAGCCTGGAGATTCGCTACCTCTATCCCGGCCACGGACGCCCCATCCTGTCGCCACACCCTTTCCAGGACATGACAGTAACGTGGTAGCTATTCTCATTTCACAGACTCATCATGGATTCTTGGGTTTGCTCGGCAAGCGCAGCGGCGTTGGCCCGCCAGGTGGGTGAGAGGGCGGCGGCGGCGCAGGCGTGGAAGAGCCTTCATTGAGCTTGATGGTTTGCTCCGACTCGACATCGTAGTTCGCCGCCATGCCTGTTGTTGTCATAGGTGGCGGCGTAAACCATTGATCGTCGCTTGAGAGCGTCGATGCTATGCGATCTATGAGTATCGCGGGAAATGGCGTTTCGTTTTCCTGCGACCAGCCAGGCGCTGAAGGCGTGATGCGAGCATGGTGAGCAAGCGGATCATCCTGACCTGCGTTGGGCGGCGCGGCTACTTCAAACACAAAATGGTGCGAGCCGATCTCTACCATCGAACCCTGATCCAGCGTTGCCGATCCACGAATGCGCTTGCCGTTGACCAGCACGCCGTTGAGGCTATTAGCGTCAGTGACATAGACCTGCCCATCAGCCCAGGCCAGTTCGGCGTGGTGGCGCGAAGCCATATCGTCGTCAAGCCAGATGTCGTTATCCTCGCCGCGTCCGATAGTGATCACCGCCCGCTTGAGGGCCAGGCGCTGACCCTGGAAACGCCCCCCGCGATAGACCAGCCAGCCCCACGGCGCGTCCTCGCTGTAGACATAGGGCGCTTCCACGCCGGGTTGATACCTGGGCGGCGCGACGACGCGCGCCGGATTAACGCGCGTGGTACGCTGGCGCGGCATCTGGATGGAAGCCGTCGAAACGCGCGGCTGTGTGAAGAGACAATAGGCGACGGTGACACTCAACGGCACGAACAAGGCCCACAGGGAGACATACACGAGCGAGACGGTGACTTCCGCCGCGGGCAACACCGCCTGCTCCGCCCCAAAGCTCGCATTCCCCCAGAGCAGCGCGGGCATGAGCAGCAACGCGCAGACGACGCAGACCACAATCACCGCGGCCAGTTGCCGCGTTGTACCGCGCCTGCGCAGCGCAGTATAGAGAGCGATCACGGCGATTGCGCACATGCAGCACGCCAATCCGCCGTAACATCCCGCGTTAAACCACGTTAAAAAATCTATGCCGCTCGTTTTCGTGTCCCTTTCCGTCTCAATAAACTGGTAATCCCGTTGTGGCGGCGCAATTTATTGCATAGAGGCCGATTTATCGCGCCCAATCGCGCTCTGAACCGATCCTGGCGCAATCAATTGCGCCGCCACTTTTCTTGATCTGCCTCCGCTACTAGAGCAACCCTACACCATCGCGTTGATGTTGGCTGCACGAGCATCGCTGATGATAATGGTATCGAGAATCGTGTGTTGCTTCATATTCTGCGTGTAGAAGGCAGCGGTGATGATAGCATCAGACGCGCCCGCTACTTTATTATTCAATTGAACGGCGTCCCAGTAGGCAAAGTGACTGTCGTCAGGTGTTGTGGCAACGCCCAGAAAAGCGTGGCCCGGCACAATAATGATCTCCGCGTGCAAGCCGATGCGCTCGACGGCAGAGGCCAGCAGCAGCGTCAATTCGATGCACATGCCGCTGCGCTGCGCTAGCACTTCCGACGGCAACTTGATAATCTGCGTGGCGGCGGCGGCGCTGCCGGGGCCACTATAGGGTACGCTGGCCTGGACATAACGAATATCGTAGTCCAGCAGCAGCGTGTCGTAAATGGCATCCACCTGAGCCATCACTTCACCGGCGCTGGCCTTGTTGTAGCCGATCATAGCCGAGGGCGTCGGCGCTGGCTCGGACGGCAACTGCGCTTCCGCCTTGTACACCAGCGTGCCGATGGCTGGATCGTTGGGCGTAACCCAGGCAGCGATCTGAAGCCGATTACTGGCCGCCCACTGCATTAGCCAGCGCGAGTGCAGCAGCAGCGGGATATCATCCAGGTAGTACAGGTGATTTTGCATATCCGTAACTTGCACGCGCAGCGATGTATTCTCCTCGGTCGTGAGCTGGCGAAAGAGCGCGCCATCCAATGGCGGCGTAAAATTGGCGGACTGCGGCGCCTCCGTCGCGTTAAGCGTCTGCACCTGCGCCTGGCTCATGCCGATAACAGTTACACTGACGGCTAAGGTGAGCGGCTGGCTGCTGCTGTATTGCACCAGAAAAAGCGGCGTATGATTAGCCACGTATGACGGGTAAAACGCGCTGAAGATCGCTGGAGGAGCCTGGACGCAAATATGCACCGGAGCCTGGCCACTACAGTGTTCTTGCGCCGCGAGGCTATTCTGCCGGTAGCGTGAATAGGCTTGCAGGCCGCCCACGACATAGCCGCCGGAGAGTCCGGCGAAAATGGTGAGCGAGCATAATAACACAATCATTTTGACGCGCATGACTTCATTCACATCCGCTCTCTATCGCTGGCATTGCGACCCCGCGCGATTGGGGATATACGTAAAGGCAATTATATCATCTTGTTTCAAGATGGGCAAAACGATGGGACTTGTGGGTCAGATGGTGAAATGTGGCGACGCCACATTTCACCATTCGAAATAACCCCACTGTACAACGGCCTTATTTTATGGTATACCTTCTTATGTCACGTTGCACTCTGTCGCAAAACCCGTCGTAATATCTTCATGTAGCGCATCTTCGAAGTGCGTCCTCCTTTCAGTCCGCACAACCTCAAGTACCGTGTTCTATTTTGTTCGCCGTCCGCGCATTGTCGTTTTGTCTCACAGACAGGCAGCGACATGACGAACGGAACAGGAAGGAAGTACACCATGTATCGCACCGCCGATGGAGAAGAAATCTTCGTGGTTGACAGCCACACCCACCTCTGGGATGCCAGCCCCGCGAACCAGCGCAACAAATATGGCCGGGGTTGGATCGATTGCTTCTACGCCTACCACAAGAATCTTTCGCCCCCAGACTACGTCTGGCCCCTGGAAAAATATGAGAAGTACAGCCCGGAGACGATGGTCCACGACGAATTTGTGAAAGGCTACGTGGATCTCGCCATCCTACAGCCGACCTACCTGAAAGAGTTCTACATCAACGGCTTCAACACCATTGAGCAGGATAGTGTCATGAAGAAAGCCTATCCCGACCGCTTCATCCTCAATGGCCGCTGGGACCCGCGTGAGGGCGAGCCAGGCATAGATGAGCTGCGCCGCATGAAAGGCGAATGGGACATCCAGGGCGTCAAACTCTACACGGCTGAGTGGCAGGGCGATTCCAAAGGGTGGAAACTTACCGATCCCGAAGCCTTCCGCTTCCTGGAGGAATGCGGCAAACTCGGCATTACCAACATTCACGTCCACAAAGGTCCGACTATCTTCCCGCTCAATCGCGACGCCTTCGACGTGGCCGACGTAGACGCTGCCGCCTCGAACTTCACTGAACTGAACTTCATCATCGAGCATGTGGGCCTGCCGCGCCTGGAAGACTTCTGCTGGATCGCCACGCAGGAGTCGAATGTCTACGGCGGGCTGGCTGTAGCCCTGCCCTTCATTCATCCACGACCGCGCTACTTCGCTGAGATCATCGCCAACCTGCTCTTCTGGATCGGGCCAGACAAGATTCTCTTCGGCAGCGATTACGCGATCTGGGAGCCGAAGTGGCTGATCGAGAAGTTTATGGCCTTCGAGCTGCCGGAAGACATCAAGGCAGAGTATGGCGTAGACCTGACGCCGGAAAACAAGCGCAAGATTCTCGGCCTGAACGCCGCGCGCCTTTACGGCATCGATCCGGAGGCGCAGCGCCAGAAGACCGCGCACGACGCGCTCGCTCAGCAAGCGGAGTTGTTGTATGCAGTCTGATCGCTCTCTGGTCATACCGGCGCGCGCCGCCGCGATGCCAGAAGCGCGAGACGGAAGCGTCACCGAGGCCCAGGTTTACGAAGCCATCGCCGCTGTCCTCGATCCTGAACTGGACGAGTCGCTGCTGAAGCTGGGTTTTATTGACCGCGTCGAGGTCAACGGCCCAGACGTAACGGTGGTCTTCAAGCTGCCCACCTACTGGTGCGCGCCGAATTTCGCCTACCTGATGGCGTCCGATCTGCGCGCCAGCGCGTACCAGGTGCCGGGAGTACGCAGCGCGCGCGTTGTACTGCTCGATCACTGTGCCGAGGAAGAGATCACGGCAGGCATCAAC
>DATLSW010000454.1:0-3661 GCA_035533955.1 Ktedonobacteraceae bacterium
ACGCCGATGGGCAGGTCGCGGGTATGGGGATCGCGTCCCAGAGCCATCGCCAGATCAGCGGCAAGTTGGTCATCGGACACCAGGTTGTTCTTGACCTCTAGCAGACCCTGTACGCCAAGCGCCTGATCGGTTACGGTGTCGCTGCGCAAGGCGCTCGAACTGTTACCATCAAGGTACAAAACACCATCCAGAACGCGCGCCTTGATGGCCTTCATATCAATGTGAAGGGGAGCAAAATCAAAGATCGCTGCTTCGACTTCCTGTTGCAAAACGCTATCCGGGCGATAAGGCGGTAGAGCGTTGAAATCAGCGGCAGGAATGTCGAGAGCAACATGTCCGGCAGTAACCGCGCTTATAAAGCGTTGCTGAATAATCATATCCTGTCCGGGCTTGAGATGGTGCGCCACAATATAGGCCAGTGCCGCGTTCTCTGGATGAATGGCGACCATCAGCAGCGTACCCGTGGCCGCGCCAGTATTCTCAACGACGCTTTTCGCGTCCAGGAGAGCGCCCTGAGCGTCCGCGACGCGCGCTGCCGGAGCATCATCGCGTTTGATAGTGAGTTGGATACCTTCTCCGGTCGCGCCCACGACGACGCTATAGGGCAAAGAAAAGGTTTTGCCGAAGAGGCGGCCCTGTCTGACGCCAATATGCGTCAGGCGGCATGTAGAAGGATCGAAAATAACATAAGAAAGGATTCCATCCTCGCCATCAGCGTAAAATATTTTGTTTCCAAAATGGAACTTTTGCATCTCGGAGATACGTGGTGTTTTTGCCAAGCGTCCAACCTCTTTTCACATCATTGCTCTGGATAAGCCAGACCAGAAGATAGCTTCTATGACAGTTTATCACCTGCGGCAGATGTTCGCAATGCGTGCCGTATTCGATACCTGCGAGGAACAGCACAGAGACCTTACTGGAACGAGCCAGGTAAGGTCTCCGCGCTGTGAAATTGTCGAGCGACTGATTACGCTGCAACTTGTTCAGGAGCTGGTACAGGCTTTTTCTCTTCAACTTCTGGCTTTTCCTCTTTTGGCATGAAAGGACGCAGCACGAAGTCATAGAGGTAGGCGCCGAAAATGGCGCCCAGGGTCGGGGCGATGGTGGTTGCCCACCAATCAGCGCGTGGGCCAGGGAAGGCCATCTGTCCCCACCCGGTCAGCCACAAGAAAATGCGCGGCCCCAGGTCGCGGGCAGCATTCAGCGAGACCATGCTGATTGGCCCTTCCACGATCACGAGCAGCATCACGCCAATGCCCAGACCTACCGGGAAGAACCAGCTAATGGGCGCGTTGGTGCTGCGCCGTTCGATCAGGACCAGGATGAACACGAGCAACAGGGCAGTGGCGATGAACTCGCCGAGAGCGCCCTGCCACACGGACACCTGCGACCAGCCTTCGAGAACGTGCAACTGCGCAGCTACGTTGCTGGGTCCGATACCGACCATACCCGGATTGGGTACATATGGCACAAAGATCATCGAAATGAGTTGACTGCCTGGCGCGCCTTTGGTCAGGCCAAGAGCAGCCAGCTTGTTCACGATGATCCCACTATAGAGTACCCACAGGACGGTTGCCGCCAGCAGCCCACCGAGAATCTGGGAGATGATATATGGAATCACCTGCACCCAGGGGAATTTGCGACGCAGGGCCATGGCAAGCGTTACGCCGGGGTTGAAATGCGCCCCAGAGATCGACGCCGCAGCCCACACCGCTATGCCGACCGCGAACCCCCACACCAGACCGATGGTAACGATATCCGGGGCCACGCCCAACAGCACGGCGACGAAGATGATGGCATCCCCGAAGAAGACTATCAGGAAGACCCCGAGCGCTTCTCCGATGTAATGGCCGAACCAGTCGCGCCACGTCAGTTTTTCCATAATCGTCCTCCTGTTCAGGGTACCAGCACGGCACGCCCAACGATCTTGCCGGCATCGAGATCATGCAACACGGTGACAGCCTCACTCAGTGGGAAAGTCGTGCTGGAAATGTGGACCCTGCCCTGGTGGTTCAATTCCATCAGTTCCGCCAGGTCATTGTAGGTTCCGACGATATTGCCGAGAATCTTCATCTCGCGGTTGATCATGTCGAGCGTGGTCGGGGCAACCGTGCCGCCATAGCCGATAATCGAGTAGACGCCTCCCTTTAGCCGAAGCATCTTCAGGGACTTTTCCGGAGTGCCATGCTCGCCCACAAAGTCCATCACGATCTCGGCGCCACGGCCTTCCGTGTACTCCTGAACCTCAGCAATGCCTCCATCGTGACCGGCGAGTACGGCATAATCCGCGCCCAGGCCGCGAGCGAAATCGAGCCGGTTAGGATCACTATCGACGGCGACCACTTTGGCTGGCGTCATCACCTTGAGCAGTTGGACAGCGAAGTGGCCCAGTCCCCCGATACCCACGACGACGACAGTGCTGCCGGGATAGGTATCGGCCATCACCCGCTTAACGGCGTGATACGCGGTAATGCCCGCGTCAGCAAAAGGGGCCAGGGGGACCGGATCTGTTCCAGGGGCGAGCTGAATGACTGAGCGAACGCTCGTCTTCAGATATTCAGCATAGCCGCCATCGGAGCCATCCAGGCCAGGGAAAATCCCATGCTCGCAATACATGTCATAGCCGGCGCGGCAAGCACGACACAGGCCGCACGAGCGCAGCGGATGCAGAATAACCGGGTCACCTTTCTTCAAATTGGTGACGCCGGAGCCTACTTCTTCGATCCATCCCGCGTTCTCATGTCCAATGGTGTAGGGGAGAGGGGGATTGCCCAGCGCTTCGCGCCAGACGGCCTCAATAATGTGGAGGTCGGTCCGGCAAACACCAGCGCCCCCAATCTTGACGATCACGTCAGTGGGCGACTCGATCTTAGGTTCGGGAATCTCCACCATCCTGACAGGTTCATTGTACGCGAATAAACGAACAGCCTTCATTGGTAAGCACCTTTCTGTTTCTTGTCTGTCATCGACAGGCGCTAGTAGTGTCAACGCTGTCACTACCTGTTGCTATGTGTAGTGAAAAGCTATCTTTCTCTTATAGATCAGAAAGGTTACGGAGCAGTCACAAAGCACAGACAGAACATCACAAAAGTGATCACAGATGTTCATCGCACGATCGAAATAATTGCTATTAGATGATCTGCGCTTCTAGTTTGCCGCGAAGCAATACCCTGGCACGATAAAAATATGTTTTTGCGGTTGCTACCGGCATATTGAGTGCCAGGCCGATCTCGGCAAAGCTCAATTGCGCAATGCTGTGGAGGAACACGACCCTGGAATAGCGAGGAGGAAGATCCCGTATAGCCCGGTCTAAGCGCCGCCTGGTCTCGTGGTACTCCGCCACCTCTTCTGGTAGAGGTTCAGTATCAGCGATAGCCATGAGGACAAAGAGAGCATCATCTTCATACACTCCCTCAAGTTCAGAAAAAGAAACCATGTGCTTGCGCCGCGCATGATCAATGCAGCGATTACGTGCAACCCGGAACAGCCACGCTCTGATGGGTTTCCCCGCGTTGAAAGAAGCCAGGGAGAGATACAGTTGAATAAGCACTTGCTGCATGATATCGCAGGCGTCGTGATAGTTCTGGACATAGCGATAAATTACGTTGAAGAGGGCGCTATGATACCGTCGAGTAAGCAGCTCGAAGGCTTCCTCATTACC
>DATLSW010000455.1:0-9374 GCA_035533955.1 Ktedonobacteraceae bacterium
CCGCCCGCAGACGTGGCATCCAACCAACGCGGGCGGGGCAAGCCCACGCCCCTACGGAATTCCCCCTCAAGGACGGATATCCCGCAACCGCAGTGCCAGGGACGAACGTGGGGGAAGTTTCCCGCCGAGGTGAAGCGCCGACACAGTATGGGCCGCGCGTGCGAGCGTTGGCGGTGTTTCTGCATGACTATCAGCTCGTGCCAACGGAACGCACAGAAGAATTCCTCTACGATCTACTGGGCTGTCAGGTGTCGGAAGGTTCGATCCAGGCCTGGATCGAGCAAGCCTCGCAGCGGTTGGAAGCGACGATGGAGCGTATCGCGGCGGGAGTGGCCGCCAGTCCCGTCGTGCATGTGGATGAAACGGGACGTTGCACTGGCTTCATACGACCAGTACGCGCTTTTTGACCTATTTAGCGTGGCATGAGAAACGGGGACGGGAGGCGTTGGAAGCCATTGGCGTGTGGAAAACCCTCACCAGACGCGTGATGCATGATCGCTGGCGGAGCTATGAGCGCACGGATCTGGCCCATAGCCTGTATGTGGCCCATCTGCTGCGCGAGTTGCACTTTTTGGCCGAGCATGAGAAGCAGGCGTGGGCAGCCGACCTCCCTAAACTGCTGCTGGCTATGCACCGTGCCGCACACGAGTGGCGCGAGCAGAATGCGACCAGCATTCCCGCCATCGAACGGGAGCAGTGGCTGGCGCAATATTTTGAGCTGCTCGCGTGCGGCTTTGCTGCGCAGGAGCCGCCGGGTGGCTCGACTATATGCAAGCAAGGACAGGACATCTTTGATGCCTTAACTGCGGTTTTCTTGGGGCAATCTGTTCCTGTGGCCTGGTCCTTTTGAGATGAGGCTACCCCCCTTCTGAGTAGTTACGACTTTGTTTTAATCATACATTTAGGCAAGAGGAACAATTCATAAGAAAAAAGGGAGAAACATAAAACATTGGATATGCTTCATGTTTCTCCCAAAGTCTCCGATGACGGAACAACTTTATTTATCCTCTACAGCCCGTGCCAACAAGCCGACGCCTCTACTCGACTGTGACTGATTTTGCCAGGTTGCGCGGTTGATCGACGTTGCAGCCGCGCGCGACGGCGGTGTGGTAGGCGAAAAGCTGTAGAGGAACGCTCGCCAACAGGGGGCTGAAGACTTCCGGCGTCGCGGGGACGTAGAGGATGTCGTCGGCGTGCTGGCGGATCGCCTCGTCGCCTTCGGTGGCGACGACGATGATGCGGGCGTCGCGAGCGCGCACTTCCTGGATGTTGCTCACCACCTTTTCGTAGACATGCGAAGAGGTGGCAACGGCGATGAGCGGGGTGTCCAGATCGAGCAGGGCGATGGAGCCGTGCTTGAGTTCGCCCGCCGGAAAACCTTCGGCATGGATGTACGAGATCTCCTTGAGCTTGAGCGCGCCCTCTAAGGCCGTGGGATAGCCGACGCCGCGCCCGATGAAGATCATGCTGGTGCGGCACGCCATGCGGCGCGCCAATGGCGCGATCACGTCATCGGCAGCGGAGGCGTGATCGAGAATGGTCTGCACCTGAACAGGGATGCGTTCCAGGAAAGTGAGCAGTTCGGCAACCTGGGCGGCTGAAAGTTTGCCGCGCTGTTGACCCAACCAGAGTCCGAGCAGGTAGAGAACCGTCACCGAACTGACGAACGACTTGGTAGCGACAACACAGATCTCTGGCCCCGCTTGCAGGTAGAGAGCGGCGTCGGAGAGGCGCGTGATAGCGCTGGCGACGACGTTGGTAACGGCGATAACTGGCGCGCCATGCTCGCGCGCCTGGCGGATGCCCACCAGCGTATCAGCCGTCTCGCCAGACTGTGTCACGGCGATGCAGAGCGTCTCCGGCCCGACGATGGGGTCGCAGTAGCGAAACTCGGCGGCGGTAATCGTCTCAACAGGGATACGCGCCCACTGCTCAATAGCGTATTTGGCGATCAGGCCGACGTGGTACGACGTACCGCAGGCCACAATGATGATGCGCTGGATGTTGTCGAGCAGGCCAGATTGCCGCATACGCTCCATTTCTGGAAGGTGCAACTGCCCATCATGAACGCGGCCCGACAGGGCGCGGCGCAAGGCGTCCGGCTGCTCATAAATCTCTTTGAGGGCGAAATGGGGGTAGCCGCCCTTCTCAGCGGCCTCGGCGTCCCATTCGATAGTGAGCGGTTCGCGCCGGATGGACGAGCCGTCCAGTTTGGTGACGGTCACGCCGGAGGGGCGCAGCGCGGTGATCTCGCTCTCCTCCAGGACGATCACGCGCCGCGTGTATTTGAGCAAGGCGGGAATATCCGAAGACAGGAACTGCTCATGATCGCCCAGGCCGACGATGAGCGGGCCGCCGCCGAGGCGCGCGCCGATCAACAGGTCGGGCTGCTCTTTGCTGATGACGGCGATGGCGTAGGAGCCGATCACTTCGCGCAGAGCCAGGCGCACTGCCTGTTCGAGATCGTGGTTGGCCGCGCCAAAGTAGGCACGCTCGACGAGGTGCGACAACACTTCGGTATCGGTTTCGGAACGGAACGAGTGTCCCTGACTGACAAGTTCATCGCGCAGCACGGCATAGTTTTCGATGATGCCGTTATGCACGACGGCGAGGACGCCGGTGCAGTCGGGATGCGGATGCGCGTTGGCGTCGTTGGGGCGGCCATGCGTAGCCCAGCGCGTGTGGCCGATGCCGAGCGTGCCGTCGTGTGGGCGCGCGCCGTTCTCGATGGTAGAGACGAGATTGGCGATTTTCCCGGCGCGGCGGCGCACTTCTAGCGATCCGGTCGAGGTTAAAACGGCGATGCCCGCGGAGTCGTAGCCGCGATATTCGAGTTTAGCGAGGCTTTCAAGCAATATGGAAGTAACGTCGGTTCGCAAGGAACCGACGTAGCCGGTAATTCCGCACATAGGTCGGGTGATCCTTTCTGAGATCGATATGGAAACGGTCACGAAGGCAGACGGATACAATGATGATGTTAAATTCATCATTGCATTCCTACGTCACCGAGGGCGTATTGTGCCAATCGTTGCCGATTGGTTTTGTCCGCTCTCTTTTCAGGACAGTGACGATACCCTGGAGGCTCCCCGCTGATTGTTCCGAACAGCCTCCACCTCGTCAACCGTGGCTTCCTCCTCTAGCCCGGCCCATGCGCTACTCGTTGCGACAATACGTCATACATCTATACTATACCATACTACGCTAATTTTCTCGCCGGATCTCCGTCCTTGAGGGGAAATTCCGTAGGTGCGTGGGCTTGCCCCGCCCGCGTCGGTTGGACTGCGGGCGGGGCAAGCCCACGCCCCTACTATTGCCGAATAGGCGTCGATATGTTTTAATGTCAACAAGCCCCAGCGACGATGAGGGGTTCTGTGAATTGAAATGACGTCTTTTTCAACGAAGGGGAGAGAGCGTGAGCAACGAGGACAGGCAGGAACGAATCGCGGTCTATCCGGGCAGCTTCGATCCGTTGACCAATGGGCATCTGGATATCGCGCAGCGAGCGGCCCGGCTTTTTGATACCTTGATCATCGCCATCTATGCCTTTCCCGACAAAAACCTGTTATTTACGATCGATGAGCGCATGACGCTGTGGCAAGAGGTGATCAAGGCCGAGCATCTGACGAATGTGCGCGTGGACAAATATAGCGTTTTGACCGTCGAATACGTGCAGTCGGTCGGGGGGCGGGTGATTATCAAAGGGCTGCGCTCGCCCAATGACTTCGAGGCCGAATTTCAACAGGGGTTGATGAATCGCAAGCTCGCGCCTGCCATCGAAACGGTCTGCCTGTTGACCGATTTGAAACAGCTTTTTGTCAGTTCATCGCGGCTGAAGGAAGTGGCCCGGCTGGGCGGCGATGTAACCGACATGTTGCCCGCCGCCGTGAGCCTGGCGTTACATCGCAAGCTGAACGTATAGAAGAGCCGTTTCCCGCCAGCGTGAGAAGCGGCGTGATCGGGAAAGGAGCCAGGTATGGACATACTCTATCTTGTTGATCGCCTGGAGAACTTGATTGCCAGCAGCCGCCGTATGCCGTTGGTCAACCAGGTCATCGTCAAAGAAGCAGATATTTTGAATATCGTGGATCAGATGCGTACCTCCATTCCCGACGAGATCAAGCAAGCGCGCCGCGTCATTCAGGACAAAGAACGCATTCTGGCGCAGGCACAGGCCGATGCCTCGGCGCTGCTGGCGAAGGCGCGCGAAGAGACCGAACGCGCCATGAATCAGCAGGGCTTGCTGCGCGCCGCTGAGGCGCGTTCGCAAGATATGCTGCGGCAGGCCGAAGAGAAGGCGCGCGATCTGGCGCGCAAAGCAGAGGAGAATGGCGAACAACTCAAAATTGATGCCGACGGGTATGTGGTGGAAACGTTGAGTAACCTGCGCGATCACCTGACCAACATCGAGATGGAGGTGAGCCGCAGCATTCTGAGCATTGAAAAGGGGCTGGAAAGCTTCCAGGTAGCCGTGGAGGATGGCGGCGAGGAAGAGGAAGAGGAAGAGGGCGATGAGGCGGAGGTATTCGAGCAGCCTGCTGACGCGGGCGCGCCGCGGCGGCCCAGTCCTATCCCACGCCGCGCGTCCCTGGCGAATGATACGACAGGTGGGCCGCACTATCAGCCATAAGGGCGCGCGGGTAGGGCGATGGCAAGCATCGCCCTACCCGCGCGCCGCCTATTCTTGTAACAGCCATGCCTGGTTGTCTCAGGCACTTGACAGGCTGAGTCGTCCTGACTATAATGAGCAAGCATCGCAAACAGGGGCTAAAAAGCCGGCACATCCCACCTGGGATTGAAACGGAAAGGAACAGATTGCTATGCTTTACAATGTGGCGCAGCTCATGAAAGCCTCTGTCGGAGCATCACTGTCAGCCGATATCCATGAAGAGGATGTCCAGATCGACAAAGACCTCAAGATGACCGGCCCGATAGATGGACATGTGCGGCTGCGTCGTATGAATCAAGGAATACTGGCTGACGGATGGGTGGATCTCACGCTGGAGTTTGTCTGTAATCGCTGCTTGAAAGAGTTCCAGCAGCCGATTCATGTGACCTTTATGGAGCAGTTCCAGCCGACCATCGATATCATCACAGGCGTGGCATTGCCACCAATCGAGGAAGAAGATGTCTTCGCCATTGATGATCATCATCAGGTCGATCTGACCGAGGCGATACGCCAGCGGGTGCTGCTTGAGATACCGATGATACCGATCTGCCGGGAAGATTGCGCCGGGCTGTGTCCCCAGTGCGGCCATGATCTTAATCTTGGCCCTTGCGCGTGCCAACCAGAAGAAGATGCGCGTTTTAACATTTTGAAAGAATTGTTGCAGGACAGCTAGGGATTCGATTTATCGCGTCCAGGTGTCCTATTGCATCCATAGAACTATACAAGAATATGTAGCGACATCCCTTGTGGGTGTCGGGCTAAGGAAAGGAAAACCGATGGGAGCGTTACCCAAACAACGAACATCGCACGCGCGCAAAGGAGAACGGCGCTCGCATATCCACCTGGAGTTGCCGTCGATGAGGATCTGCCCGCAGTGCAAGAAGCCGCGCCTGACTCACCATGCTTGCCCCCACTGCGGCACCTATCGCGGTCGGCAGGTCTTTTTCCCTAAAGCAAAGAAACAATAGCATGAAAGACGGCGCGGTTGATCTGCTGAACGACCGGCCGTTTCTTTCTATGGCGTGTCATGTGTAAAGAGTATCTTGAATGACGGCACAAATCGCCTTTGTTTTCCCAGGGCAAGGCAGCCAGACGGTTGGGATGGGCGCCGATATCTACGACGCTTTCCCGGCAGCGCGCGGCGTTTTTGCCACAGCCGATCAGGCGTTGGGCTTCGCGCTTAGCGATCTCTGCTTCCAGGGACCGGAGGAGCGGCTGCGCGAAACCGTCAATGCTCAGCCAGCCATCGTGACGGTCAGCCTTGCGCTGCTGGCCGCGTTGCAAGCGGCCCTTGCCGGTGTCATCGGCCACTCGTCTTTGACCTCGCCGCTCACTCCCGCCTACAGCGCCGGTCACAGCGTCGGCGAATATGCCGCGCTGGTCGCAGCCGGAGCCATCGATCTCACCGACGCGATACGCCTTGTGCGCGAGCGAGGCCGCTTGATGCACCACGAAGGAACGATCTGCCCTGGCGGCATGGCAGCAGTAATCGGCATGGACGGGGATGCCTTGCAGGATGTTTGCCGTGAGGCGACGGAACTGACGCTGAACGCCGCGGCGCGGGGAAGCGCTACTGAGCGGCCCACGCACGTTGGCGCTGGCAAAGTGATCGTCGCCAACTTTAACGCGCCGGGGCAGATCGTCATTTCCGGTGAAAATCTGGCCTTGCAGCGCGCGGTGGAGTTAGCGAAAGAGCGGGGCGCAAAGCGTGTGATTCCCCTGGCCGTGAGCGGCGCGTTCCATTCGCCGGTGATGCAGCCAGCCGCCGAGGGCCTGGCGAGGATGATTGCAACCACTGCCATACGTGACGCCCGGCTACCAGTTGTCAGCAATATCAGCGCGACGCCCCTGCGGGAGGCGCAGGCCATTCGCGATGAACTGGCGCAGCAGATCGCTACTTCAGTGCAGTGGACACGCACGATTGAGTATCTTGTCCAGGTTGGTGTGACGGCTTTTATCGAGATCGGGCCAGGACAGGCGCTGACGGGGATGATCAAGCGCATCGCGAAGGGCGTCACCACGCTGAATGTCAGCAATGAAGCCGATATTAGCAAAGCCGTAGCAACAATACGTGAAATGCATATTGTGGATGAGATATAATATCGTAACTGGTAGGCATGAGGAAACGTAGTACTAATGAGGGCGAGAGGTGTGTGCGATAAGCTGGCCCTTACGCACACACCAGAGCGCGTTGGACAGGGGGCGCGTGCGCAATGAAATGCGTTGTGCCACATGAGATGGCGGGGCTGACTGGCGCAATGAATTGCGCAGCTACTTGACATTGACGCGAAAAGCGCATATCTTTGCAGTAAGACACAAGAGGTTTCCGAGCGTGATCGACCAGGCGCGTTCTATCGATTGGGAAAAGGCAGCGTCGCGCAACTGCCGGAAGGGAGTTGGCGATGGTTGCTGATGCGTTGGGAGTGGTACGCGTGGCACGGCAAGTGCTGCTGACCATCGTGATCAACGCCGCGCTGCAAATTCCCGGCGTCGTAGCAATGGCGGAGAGCAGCGAGCGGTGGCCACGCATAGCGGGGCGGCCGCTGCCGCAGCAGGGAGTCGCGTTGTCCATCAAGGAGGGCAGCGTTGCCACTGATCTCTACCTGGTTGTCGCGCATGATGTCAGTGTGGTCGGCGTTGGCTCAGCCGTCCAGCAAGAGGTGGCCGCCGCTATCGAACAC
The DNA here is from genome assembly GCA_035533955.1 of Ktedonobacteraceae bacterium. Taxonomy (GTDB): domain Bacteria; phylum Chloroflexota; class Ktedonobacteria; order Ktedonobacterales; family Ktedonobacteraceae; genus CADDZH01. The sequence goes on from DATLSW010000455.1 coordinate 7,348, forward strand.
ATGGTTGGGATGCGAGTGCGTGAGGTTAATGTTTACATTCAAGATGTTGCATAATAGATTGCCGGAGAGTATCCGGCGCTATGGACGAGGAATGGCCGATTTCGCGCGCATAGCTACTGGCTCATCGAGGACACCATGCCGCTAGGAATACGCAGACAGGCGCGAATGGTCGCGCTGCAAACACTTTATGAATATGATATCGCGCACCACCCGCCGGTGGAAGTGTTGAAGCGCCACATGGAGGAGCGCCATCTGCCGCCAAAGGTGGTAGAATATGCCAGCGAGCTGGTGATAGGCGTCTGTGACCACCTTGCCGATATCGACGCGCACATCCAGAGCGCGGCTCCTGAATGGCCGTTGCAGCAGATGGCGCGCATCGATAAAAATATCTTACGGCTCGCGATCTACGAGATTCTGTTCAATACTTCAGTCCCGGCTAAGGCCGCCATCAACGAAGCAGTGGAGCTTGCCAAACTATTTGGTAGCGATACCGCCAGCCGCTTCGTCAACGGCGTCCTCGGCACGATATTTACTCGGGCGCACCAGCCGCCTACCCTAAAAGCTGAAAGCGAGGTGAAATAATGGCTAACATTTCTGAACGGCTCAAAAAGATTGTCGTTGACCAGCTTGGCGTTGACGAAAACGAAGTCGTTCCCAGCGCTTCTTTTGTTGAGGATCTGAACGCAGACTCTCTCGACCTGGTGGAGTTGATCATGTCCCTCGAAGAGGAATTCAAACTCCAGATCTCGGACGAGGACGCGGAAAAGATTACCACAGTGCAAGAAGCCCAGGATTACATAGAAGAACACTTGCACTAATCTCAACCCGGCATCCAGGCCGTTCCGGTACGCATTGCCACACCACGACATCGCCGTTTCATACGGATGTCTGATATTTTATCGCGTGGCAGGCAGAGGCGCGTCCTGATCAGATGCCGGGTTTTTCTTTTTATGCAGGCGGGGCAGAGCTTACGCCCCTACGGATGTGAATGGCGATCAGGTTCAAATAATTGCTTGTCACAAACCCTCTCTCTCGTGCATCTACTTTAGCATAGCGTCTTGAAGACGCGAACAGAAGAGTAGTAACGTGGATCAACTATCTGCTGCTCAAGCGGTAGAAGAACTCATTCGAAAATATGACCGGCTCGTGTTCCATACGATCTATGGGATGACAGGGGATTGGGAAGAGAGCCAGGATTTGACGCAAGATACGTTCCAGCAGGCGTTCAAAGGTATTGACGCGGCTCGCGCCGCCAGTGGCGAGCAGTTTCATGAAAGAGCGTGGCTGCTGCGTATCGCCGTCAACACGGTGCGAATGCAGCAGCGCCGGCGCGGTATTTTCCACTTTATTCCCTTTTCGCGCCTGTCTGAGCGAGCTAGCGTTGAGCAACGAGCCGCCGACGAAGAGTCGTTGGGCGAACGCCCGGCCGCGGTGCAACCTGCCGGATACGGGGCAAGCGCCAGCGCCGACCCGGCGGAACTTGCCGCCGAGCGGGACGCGGTGCGCCGAACGCTGGCACGCCTGCCCGACACGCTGCGCGAGTGCCTGATCCTGTCGATCACCGGCAATTTCTCGACGCGCGAGATCGCGGCCATGCTTGATTTGCAAGAGGCCGCGGTGCGCCAGCGTCTGACGCGCGCGCGTAAGCAGTTCCAGCAGTTCTACGCGCTGGAGAACGGCGATCGGGACGCGTCCGTCATAAACACGGATGCACCGTCGGGGCAGAGCGACAAACAGTCTATCCACGAACATCGTCTAGAAAGTCGTAACGTGAGTATACGACTATCGCCCGGCACCTGAAGCTGGTGCATCTTCCTCATTGAATGGGAGGATTTATGCAGAATGACCCGATCGAGATGCTGTTACAGCGATACTACGGCGAGGCCGCGCCTGTCCCTGATGACCTTGATCAGCGCTTATTGGCCGCGCTGCGCCGCAGTACTCTCGCCCTGCAACGCGAAACGCAACTCAAGCGTCTCCAGCAGCAGCGCGTGAGCAGACGTGAAGCCTTCCGCCTGGCGCTGCGG
>DATLSW010000456.1:0-9377 GCA_035533955.1 Ktedonobacteraceae bacterium
GCTATGCCGCGAATCGATCTAATCCTGTTTTGAGAGTAGTACAAATACCTATGAAAACTGAACTTATCCATATTGACCCGCTTTATCCTGAGCAAGCTCTGATTGATCATGCTGCCGCGCTTTTGCGCGCTGGAGCAGTTGTTGTTTTTCCCACGGAAACAGTCTATGGCCTGGGAGCCGACGCGCTGCAAACGGAGGCCGTAGAGCGCATTTTTCTGGCAAAGGGTCGCCCATTCAACGATCCCCTGATTGTTCACATTGCTGACCTGGATAACCTCAAGACGCTGACGACTGCTATTCCGGCGCAAGTGAAACCGTTAGTCGAGGCGTTCTGGCCGGGGCCGCTAACATTGATCTTGCCGCGCAGCGCAAGGGTTCCCAGGCTCGTTACGGCGGGGTTGGATACTGTCGCCATTCGGATGCCGCGTCACCCGGTGGCGCTGGCTCTGATTCGCGCGCTTGGCTCTCCAATTGCCGCGCCGAGCGCTAACCGCTTCAAGCATGTCAGCCCGACGACCGCGCAACATGCCTATGCCGACCTCAACGGGCGCGTCCCGTTGATCCTCGACGCCGGGCCGTGCGAAGTGGGTGTGGAATCGACCGTACTTGATCTTTGTTCAGATACGCCAATCATCCTGCGACCCGGCGGCATCAGTTTGGAGGCGTTGCAGTCCGTATTGCCGGATGTGCGTTATGCGCCCCGGCACAAGCTGGATCAGGAAGATTCGCAGTCTGAAACGGAGGCGCAGCGTTCGCCGGGCCAGTTGCTCACGCACTATGCTCCAGCCGTCCCACTGATCCTGTACGATGGCAGGGTAGAAGCTATGCGCCTGGCGATGCTGGCCGAGGCGAGACGGCGGCAACATGCAGGCGAGCGCGTGGGAGTGCTGGTTGCGGACGAAGATATGCCAGCGTTCGTTGAGAGCGACGCGATCATACGCTCGCTTGGTATCGCAAGCGCGCCTGAGCAGGTCGCAGCGGCGTTATTCGCGGGCTTGCGTGAGTTAGAATGGGCAGGCGTACAAGTTATTCTCTGCCGTAGCTTCGATCAAAGCGGCCTGGGATTGGCCGTGCATGATCGCCTGCTGCGAGCAGCGAGTGAGCGAATCATGGTCTAAGATGACGGCGGCGCTTGCCCATTTTCAATAAAGGCCAGCGTTTCATATAGCCACTCAATATAGGTTTTCTCAAAAGCTATAGCGAAACGACCGACCAGGCCGAAGTATGCATCACCTTCGTTTTCCAACGCTTCATTGCTGTAGTACGCGCCTCGTTTCAGTGGAATGCCGCGTGTTGGCATGTAGTGCAGGTTTTGGCGATATTCAAGCAGGCGCTGCTCGTGATAGGCAATAGCGGCCCGAATATGGGAAGCGAGGGCTTCGGGTGTCGCAAATGTGCCGAACATAATTTTCAACAGCAATTCGTCACGTATTTGCAAGATAGTTGGGGGCTGATTTTGCCAGCTCCCTAGCGCAGCCTGCCCTTCCGCGGTAACGGCGTAGATTTTACGGTCAGGACGTGTTTCCTGCTCCTCTCGTTCCATACTCACCCAACCCAGTTCATTCATACGACGCAATTCTTTATAAATCTGGCTGTGAGTGGTATTCCACATCGGCGAAAGCATATGGTCGAAAAAACGTTTGAGATCATAACCGGTCATTGGCCCCATAAACGCCAGTAATCCCAGCACCGCGTAAGTGATTGGATATGCTTCTGGTCGATCCATCCCTTTCCCTTTCCTTACCAGGCAGATAATGCGTTTTTATCAGATAGTATACCTGGCGTCTCTATGCTATCACGTCATATAACATCTTGACAAGATGAGTTTCTGATCCTATAGTATCTATAGCTATATAACTTGATATCATATAGTTTTTGAGAGTATCCTGATTGTTCTTCGGAAAGGAAAAGACGATGCGACAAGGGTATATCGAAGTATCGGCTGAAATAGAGGCTCAGCCGCAAGAAATTTATGCTGTGGTGGCGGATTACCGCGATGGGCATCCTCGCATTCTACCAAAGGAGTACTTGCGCGACCTGGAGGTTGAGGCAGGGGGATATGGCGCGGGAACGGTCATTCGATTTCGTGTGCGTGCCTTCGGCATAGAGCGTCAGGCGCGGGCCACTGTGAGCGAGCCTGAACCGGGACGAGTGCTTGTGGAAACGGAAATGACCTCAAACATCGTTACGACATATACGCTAACAGCACAGAGCGAAGGGAAAACCACGCTACAGATCACCTCCGCATGGCAAATCAGCCGTAATCCCTTTGTTGCGCTGCAACAGACATTTTACCCAAAGCTCATGCGCTCTATGGATGCGAAGGAGCTGGAGTTGATCGCAGCCTTTGTGAGCAGCAAGAAAACCAGTGAGGGCATTTCAGCGTAGCCTTACCTTTTTACGCGGGCATCGCATGCCATGAAACAGAGGGTTTGACCTGTCATTCTGAGCGCAGCGAAGAATCTCAAGTGAGCCAGATCGATCGCTCGATGGCCTCGGATTCTTCGCTGCGCTCAGAATGACATCCGAGAAGGTGTGTTTCAGAGCATACTATTAGAAGTAGAGTTTGTTAGTTACTCAAATTCGAATCTTAGTCAAAGACTAGACAAACTTAATGGCTGTTCCCATCACAGTTACATACGTATAGAGATTCTCACATGATGTACTATGATGTATTCCAATCACCCCATCAGCTTGGAATTGGCTTGCTATCCTCTCGATTTGCCCAAGTGCAGTCGCGATAGCCTCATCAATTTGAGTGGCAGCAGGCTTGGGAGATCCTAATTTGGTATGCCCTACAGTCTCTGTGCATGTACAGGCATGGATTACTCGTATAGTAGCATAGCGTCTTCCCGTAAAGGTTGGTTCAGTTGTAAGAAACATAGGCCTGCAGCCTCCTTAGTTGATCTGGCGTAAACACAGGCTCGGACTCGGCCAATTGTTTCCATTCCGGCGGCCCATAATAGCTTTCGACAAATTCACTGTCGTAGACGCTGTGAGCTACTTTGTTCATACGAAAAGCCAGGAGAATGTATTCCTGGAGCCATTGTTCACTCATTAATGATTTCCTCTTGTTGTGCTGGTTGTTTCCCTGGTCGTCTCCTTCTGGTTGTCGCACGTCGCGCGGCAGCGGCGGCGCGGATGCGCGGCACGCCCAGGTAGACATAGAGTGTGGAGAGCGCGAAGATAACAAGAGTAACGATCAGTGGAGTGCCGGTCATCAGGCCGGAGGAGCCAGTGATCAGCGAGGCCAGGATGGCGAGGATGCCGAAGATGACGATAGTTGCGACAGGAATGATCAATCCGCCAGCGATGCGGAATGAGCGTGCGGCATCCGGCTGGCGGCGGCGCAGGCGGATCACACACAGTCCGGCGATGGTGTAGATTAATCCTTCGAGGACGGCCCCCACCAGGATCAGTATCTGGAACTGGCCTGTCGCGAAGATGAGTACGCCGATGGCTGCCGAGAGAACGGTCAGGCTGATGACCGCGACGTAGGGAACAGCGCGCGCGATGCTGATACGGGCGAAGGCCGCTGGAAGCGTGTCCTCACGCGCGGCGGCATAGAGGAAGCGCGAAGCGGTGGCAAAGCCGCCATTAAAGGTCATAACGGCAGTAAGCAGTGTTGCAATGAGCATGATCCACAAGCCCGCCTGCCCCAGAATCGCCTGGCTGAGCAGAAGCTGCGGCACGGCTGAATTAGCCACGGCGGCGCTGTGGACGTTCAACGTGCTGCTGGCGGCGACGGTGAAGAGGGCATACGAGATGAACAGCAAACCCAGTGCGATGAACATGCCGCGCGGTATCAGGCGAATGTCGGAGATCTCTTCTGAGAGCGGTGTCACCCATTCAAACGCAGAGAAGACGAAGACGCCTACAGCCACGGCATTAAGGAGATTGAAGGGGTCGCCCAGCGCGGCAAACGGTGTGCGCAGCGCAAAATGATGCTCTCCCAGCGCGATCAGCGAGACGATGATGGCGATGGCGAGCAGAGCATAGGTGGTGATGTCTTGTAGCCAGCCAGCGATTTTGATGCCGCGCAGGTTCGCGCCCATTGCCAGGCCGAGTAGCGCCAGAATCCAGATCAGCGAAGCCCAGTTGGGTAAGCCGAGCGTGTAAGTGATGGCCTGTCCGACGATGTAGCTGTCGGCGGCGATGGCGGCAACAACGGTGAGCAGATAGCCAAAGGTGATGACGAGCGAAAAATTATCGTTGAACGCTTCCTTCATATACAGGCGAATGGCGGCGGCGGTCGGATAGAGCGCGTTGAGTTCGGAGAAGCAGAGCGCGGCCAGCACTGCCAGTAGGCCAGAAATAAGAATGGCGATCCAGGCCGAATCACCGGCCAGGTAGTAGGCCAGTTGAACGCAACCTAAAAAGCTGATGGCGGCATAGGCCAGGCCGGTGCTGGTGGAGACGACAGTGCGAAACTTCAAAACGCGCCGCAAGGTGACAGGGGAACTCATGATATCCTCCTCGGACAGTGATGATGGCGTTTGTTATGAGAAGCGTACTGGAAAACCTCGTCATTGTCAATGTGTGGTTTGTTGCAGGTGATGGATTTTCAGGGCGATTTGCAGCGCGAGCCGGAATTCCGGGTCTTCGAGCGAGTGGCCGACAATTTCTTCAATACGGCCCAGGCGATACAACAATGAGTTGCGATGCAGATGCATGGCGCGCGCGGCCTCGCTCAGGTTGCCATTGTAGCGAAAAAAGCCTTCCAGTGTATCGATGAGCGCCCCGTCACCGCGCGTATCGGCGTTGAGTAAAGGGCCAAGTGTTTCCTGGTAGAATTGCTTCAGTTCGTTGTTGCCATCCAGGTGAAATAACAGGCGGTAGATGCCCAGGCTGGCGAACGAGTGCAGTTTTTCGCCGCCGAAGAGTTGTCGCCCGATTTCTAACGCCTGCTGCGCTTCACGATATGCCTGGGGGATATCTGGCAGACTTTTGGCGATGCGCCCCAGCCCGCCGGAGAAAGGAGGGCGCTGCTCGTGTTGTTGCATACGCGCACGTACTCGTTCCAGGCGGTTCTGTATATTTTGTTCCTCCTCCGACGTGGAGGCGACATTGATAGGCAAAAGCGCGACTACACGGCTTGTTTCGGCAACGATCCAGCCTTCCGGCCATGCCAGCAGCAGTTCGTCGCGTAATCTGCGGCCCCATTGCGCCTGTGGGCTGCCAGGAGCATAAGCTGGCTCAGTGGGCGATACTTCAAAGATGACGACTACTTGTGGCAGTGTCAGGTTGTAGCCCAGGACACGAGCGCGGATCAGCATCTCTTCTGGCTGCCGGTACGTTCCTTGCAGCACATCCATGAAGGCTTCCAGTTGATAGCGGCTCTCGACCTCGCTGCGCTCTTTTTCCCGCGCGAATTCCAGGGCTAGAATGGGGACGACCTGGCCCAGGATGATGCGCTCAAGATAATCGGCCTTGTTTTCTTGCGCAACGAGCGCAAGGTAGCCGACGACTTCGTGGCGGATCAGGATGGGCGCTGTGATGTGTGCCAGTCCGCGCTGTGAGAAAGCAGTGTCGCTTAATGTGGTGGGCAACGCGAGCGGTTCGGTGGCGGGTGGAGCGGCCTGGTAGCGGATAATATGCCCGGCATCGGCAACAACGGCCCATTTCTGACAAATGAGCGCCAGGTGTTCGATAATGCCCTGGATGCCTGCGCCCTGGACGCTCAGTTGCATTAACTGGCGGGAAATTTCCGTGGCCTTGCGTTCCATATCGCCGCGAAAACTGACGACAAACGTGATTACCTCGCGCTCAATCAGCTCCAGGGAAGCGGACGCAGGCAGGAGAATGAGCGGCAGGCGCAACTGATCGGCGGCGGTAGCGGCTTCTGGATCGAGTATTTCTAATGAAGGGGCTGCTACCGCTATGGCAGCAACCCCCTCGCTATGTAAACTCTTGATGAGACGAGGCAGCGGCTCTCCGATACGTCGCAATTGCGAAAGCGTGAGAAGGGCAAGTTCGCCCCCGTGGATGCTCTCGAAGGCCGGCAGCCGGGTGCGCATACGGCAGGCCCAGGTGACGCGGCGTTCGAGTCCTTCCGCACCGGCAACCAGTTCGGCGTCGCGCGATGCAAGCAAGGTCAGAATATTACGCACAGAGGCGGAAGAGACTGGTGAAGGCGAAACACTCACTGTTCATTACTCGCGCCTGCAAGAAAAGCGCGAGAATTATCGCCGCGCCGTGGTTGTTGGAGTAGAAACGCCGCTGGCGCGTAGAGCTTTTTGCTTCTCGTGGCGCTTTTTGGCCTTTACCAGGTGTTTATGCCAGGCTACTTTTTTCGTCTTGTTCATGATCTTTTCTCCTATCAAGCAAATATAGACAGCGTCATGCTGCTATTCTTCTGTATCCATGTTACTGCTTTCAAAATCGACCTCGGTCAACTCCTCCGGCTCGTCTCCGCCATCAAAGTACTCGTCATCGTTAAGCATATCTTCATCATCGTCGCGATCATAGCGCAGCATACTGTCCTTGATATACGCGCGGATCATATCGCCGCTGCCCTGCGAAGGGAAGCTGACTTTGCCGAACATGCTGGGATGCTGGTAAGCTTCACGCATGATGATACGTACAAGCCCTGATTCAATGGTAAGAATACCGGCGGAGTAGCGATTGCCTCCTTCCATAAAGCCGATCAACCGGTTGGCAAGGCGGGGTTCGACCTGCCCGATATCTTCTCCAGCGCCGTTGCGGACCAGCAACGTGTGTCCGCTGACGTGAAGATGGGCCTTGTCGCCGACGCCCACTTTCGCCAGAATAGAGGCTTGAGCGAGGTTGAGCAATTCGGTGATGCCGGTTTTCCCCGGATCCTCGTTGAATAACCGCGGGTCAATGCTTTCGGCGCTGCCGTGTGTGGCAGAAGGTATTTCCTGAAGTTGAGCAAGCCGGTCCAATTGCCTTTTAGCAATAGTGTTGTTTGGGCTGTACTTCAACGTCTGACCGTAGGCACGACGCGCTTCCTCGTATTGTCCCAACTCGCTGTAAGCTTTGCCGAGACGGTTATATGCCTCTGGCTCATTGGGGAACAGGCTGAGGATACTCCTGTTCGTCTCAATTGCTTCGGCCCACAGGCTCTCCAGGGCTTGCCGGATTGCCAGTTCAGTCCATTGTTTTTTCAAACGGGCTTTCTCTTCTGCCGATAGTGCTTGCGTCATCAAACGCCTCCTCCATCTTCACTCAAGATAGGTAAAATTTCTGTTTGCCTATTATACCGCAGCCACGCAACCTTGCAAGGACCAGGCAGTGACCCGGTCAATATGGACACGGACCAGGTCTCCGGGTGCGATGGTGCGAAGAGTGCCGGTGTCTTCTGGCTGTGGGCAGAAGACCAGTTTGTTCGCGCGATTGCGCCCCTTCCATTGCCGGCGTCCATGAGAAGCATTCTCCTCTTCGATCAAGACTTCTTCCGTGCGATCAAGATAGTGCTGGTTGATCTCCAGGGCAATACTGGCCTGCACCTCTTCCACGGCGTGCAGCCTGCGTTTCTTTTCCGTCAGAGGAATATCGTCTTCCCAGCGCGCCGCGATCGTTCCAGGGCGTAGTGAGTAGGCCGCTACGTGGACGACGTCGAAACGAATCTCTGCCATCAAATCGAGCGTGTGCTGGAATTCCGCTTCCGTTTCGCCGCAGAAACCGACGATCACATCGGTAGAGAGGGAGATATCCGGCCAGAGTTCGCGCACGCGCTGTATCTTTTCGCGATACTCGTCAATCGAATAGCCGCGTTTCATGCGCTTCAAAACGGCATCATCCCCAGATTGTACCGGAATGTTGAGATGTTCGCATACTTTCGGTAGGTGCGCCATGCGTTCGATCATGCTGTCGGTCATGTGACGTGGATACGAGGTCATGAAGCGAATGCGCTCCAGTCCGTCGATCTCGCTCAGATGGGCCATCAGGTCGGCAAGGTCGGGTTTTTCAGGTAGATCAAGGCCATACGCCTCGACGGTCTGACCAAGCAGCGTCAGTTCTTTCGCGCCTTTGGTAACAAGGGTGCGCGCTTCCGCCAGCAATTCATTGATGGGGCGGCTGCGCTCGCGCCCGCGGCGATATGGCACGATGCAGTAGGTGCAGACTTTGTTGCAGCCCAGGATCACCGGCAGCCACGCGGTCGGGCTGGATGGAGTCGGCTCGACGGCAGTGGGATAGTGAGCGATGCGCTCGCCGGGCTTTGGCGTAATCGCCATCGGCAAAACGGTACGCTTGCCGCTTCTGCTCGTGGATGCGGCGATCATCGGCGTGGCTGGCAGGCCTGCCAGGACGTCTTCCGGGTCGGGCATGTATTCGATGTCAAGGCAACCCGCGCCGGAGATCGGCGTCCAGCGTTCTTCCAGAAAGCGCGGCAGGATATCGGCTTGTTCCACCTTCATGAACAGATCGATGTGGGGGTAACGTATACTTAGCTCGTCAATTGTTTTCTGGCTGCCGATCATACAGCCCATGAGCGCGACCAGCAGATCGCCGCGCTTCTCTTTCGCTTGCTTCAACATCGCCAACTGGTTGTGGGCTTTCTCTTCGGGCGCTTTGCGCACGCTACAGGTATTCAGAACCACGAGGTTTGCCTGCTCCATGCTTGCCTCTTCCCAGCCAAGTTCGTCCAGAATGGCTTGAATACGTTGGGAATCGGCTAGATTCATCTGGCAGCCTACGGTCCAGATGTGATATTTACCGCGTGCAATAGTCGTCGTGGTCATGGTGTCGTTTCTCCCGGCGTCGGTACTGGTCAATGTTTGCCCTATCGAATCCACAAAAGTGGTGTCTGTCAGGCGCAAGTGGATTATACACTGGTATTCCGTTAAGGTCAAGCAAAGCCAGGGCAATGCTTGCTATCGCCCTCCTCCATGCTCTATACGACTTTCAAGTCAAAGCGAACAACAACGTAAGGCTTTCTTAGGATTTGATTTTTGATGTGTTTCGCTTAAACTTGAGCAAGTTTTTTATTTAGTACGCACATTAAAAGCATGAAAAGCAGTAAACACGAAAACACTCCAATAGTCCATTGGCTTCCAATATACTGTAACAAATTGCCTGTAAAAAAGAAGCCAAACGAGTATGCTCCAAGTACAACTAGCCGAGTGAGGCTGGTAACTCTCCCTCTAATTTCATCAGGAATAACTTTTGCTGAATAAGAAGATGTTGTGACGCTATAAAGTGGGTCTACTGCATAAAAAAGCGCTGTGATTCCTGCTAAAAGAACATTGTTTATCGCGATAGCATAGAAGCTGAAAATTACGAAGCTAAGTAATGATACGCCAATAAGTAATCGTTTCATACTATAGAGGTTATGTATTTTTGCGGATACTAATGAACCCAAAATACCGCCTCCTGCACCAATAGCAAAGATAACACCGATGAACAAAGCAGAA
>DATLSW010000457.1:0-9856 GCA_035533955.1 Ktedonobacteraceae bacterium
ACCTGGACCAACACCAACGACCTGCTCGGCCCTACCGACGACGACCCCAGCGGCCTCTACGTCTACAAGGGAGCCACCGGCATCAAAACCGGTTTCACTCTGGAGGCCGGATACTGCCTCGTCTTCTCCGCGGTCAGGAACAACCAGGAACTGATTGGTGTCGTTCTCTTCAGCACCAACACCAATTACCACCAGCGCTTCCGCGATGCCATAGCCCTGCTCAACTGGGGCTTTAGCCTGCCGCTCAAAGTGCCGAAGACGTAGACCAGTTCGCTTTCTCCCACATGTAGACGCATTTGCGTAATTCGGAGCGCCCGTGGTTGCCCATTTGCTGGCTGCTGTTTCCTTTACCGCGTTCTAACGTCCAGATATGTTGTACCGATAGGCCAAAGGACTCCGCGAAATCAGCCAGGATCAGATCGACGGGAATCTCTTCACCGGCATAGCGGACGTTATCGTTAACCATCATTACCGTCCCGCCTGGCTTGAGGATACGAGCCAGTTCAAAAATCACAAAGCACATCTCATAGAAGTAATTGCGCACTAATCTAGCAATGTTTGCGTTGTTCAACTTTCCTTAAAAAAGACGTTTCCTCTTCGAGAGGAAATACAGAAAAAACGCGACAGACGATGCTGTAAGCATATCTTTTTTCTTGTATCGATGCTCTCGGTAACATACACTAAGAGGAACTTCACTCGAAGATAAGCTATCCGAAGCTGCGAGCTATCAATAGTAAAAAGAAAAAGGAAATTTTCGCGTATGGAATGTAACGTTCGAGGTGTTCCTCTTTTCTATGAATCCTGTGGGACAGGCATTCCCGTCATTTTGCTTCATGGGTATGGTTCTGATCACTATCTGATGAAAGGCTGCATGGAACCCATTTTTGCCCAGCAGCCAGCATGGCGGCGCATCTATCTTGACTTGCCCGGTATGGGGCAAACACCCGGCAAGGAACATATAAAGAGTACAGATGACATGCTCGATATCGTGGTAGATTTTATCGATGCGGTCATTCCTGGGCAACAGTTTCTTCTCGCGGGAGAATCGTATGGGGGATATCTTGCCCGAGGAGTTGTACTCCGCAGGTTTGATCTTGTTGCAGGGATGGCGCTCATTTGCCCAGGCATTATTGCAGACCGTTCCCGACGAACTGTCCCACCCCGCACTGTGATTGTCGAGAATCCACAACTGATGGCTTCGCTCGATCCAGCCGATGCCGAAGAATTCGGATCGATGGCCGTCGTGCAGGATCAATACAATTGGCAACGCTTTCGAGACGAGGTGCTTAGCGGGGCAAGCGTTGCCAATGGACCGTTTCTTGAGAAGCTCAGACAACACTCTGACTATTCGTTTGATGTTGATAGGTTGCCACAGCCTTTCGCCAGGCCAGTCGTGATTCTCTTAGGGCGACAGGATTCCTCGGTCGGCTACCAGGATGGCTGGCACATTCTGGAAAACTATCCGCGTGGAACCTTTGCCATCCTTGATCGCGCTGGTCACAATTTGCAGATCGAGCAGCCGCAACTTTTCAATGCTTTGATAGAGGAATGGCTGCATCGAGTACGAGAGTTCAGACAGCCGTACACTCTCAATGAGGCATAAATTGTCTCTACAAGCTGAAGTACACGCATTTACTCTGCTACAGGCGCTACAATCTCTGTGCTAGCTTTTGGCGAGGGAACGAGAGAGCTATTCTCTTGTTTTAGCCTATCAAGAAATGCTTTTTGAAGCAGGCTGGTTTAACGGTAGATGAGTTATCGAAGCTGCTGTAACTAGGAGGTATGAGAACATGGCTGACTACCAATACGCTATCTTCCTGGAACCTGATCCAGATGAAGGAGGGTATACTGTGACCGTCCCGGCACTTCCAGGATGCGTCACGCAAGGGGAAACTATAGAAGAGGCTATCGCAATGGCGAAAGATGCTATTCGCCTTTACATCGAGATGCTTATTGCCGACAGCAAACCAGTTCCGCGAGAATACGCCCATCCACAGGCAGTTATTGTAGATGTCGCTGCTTGATAGCGTCGCTTGTATCCACAAAACGTTGAGACGCATGTTGATGCAACGCGGTGTCCTGGCGCAATCCATTGCGCCAGGACACCGCGTTTTTGCCTGCGATGGCAACATTAGCGCCTTAATTCAGGATAATAATTCGGGTTCTGCGTGAAATCAAATGCTTCGAAGAAGTCGCCGAGCCGGGCGACACCGTCGCGGGGCGGCGCTGCCGGGCCGGTGGGCTGGCCGTTGGCGGCGTCGTTGTTCGTTCCCGGCGTGGACGTGTCGAACTGGTGATTGATGCTTGCTAGCGTCGGCAGACCGAAGAGCCGCTCCATGAATTTCAGAATCGAGGCGTGTTCGTACAATTGGCTGGAGACGTAGCCGCGCCTGGCCCAGGGCGAGACCACCAGCGCCGGCACGCGCATCCCCAACCCATAAGCATCCACCTGTGGCGGCGCGACATGATCGAAGAAACCGCCGCCTTCGTCATAGATAAAGAACATGGCCGAACTCTGCCACGATGACGAATTCATCAGGTCCTTGATGACGCCCTGCATCTCGTCCTGTCCCCAATGGATATCGGCAGGTGGATGCTCGCTCACCAGCGCCTCCGTGATCAGGAACGAGATCTGCGGCAGCGTTCCCGCTTTTAGATCTGACTGATAGTCATCCTCGCTGAAATTGAGGCGCGAGTCATTCTGCCACTTGCTGAAATAGACCAGCATGTTGAAATCTTCCAGCGATGTCCCCGTGCCGACGCCGAGGTTGTAGCACTTCCAACTGATATGATGCGCGTCCAGCACATCGACGATGGTGGGCCAGTTCAGGCTGCCGCGGTTCACGGAGTCGGAGGTGTTGCCCCCGGCAGTGCCTGTCATGAGCGTGAGCCGATTGGGCGTTGAGGCGCCGAGCATCGAGCAGAAATAGTTGCCGCAGAGGGTGAAGGCGTCGGCCAGGGAGTAGTAGTATGGAATATCCGCTTGATCGTAGTAGCCGATAGCTGTCTCGCCGTTCGTGGTATAAAAACCATCCATCTTGCCGTTGTCCCATTCCTTATGGATGCCCTGCCAGGAATGATCGGGGTCTTGCGTGAAGGGCGTTGATTCATGGTGCGGTTTGATCGTGCCGCCGTTGCCATCGGGCAGTGAGTAGCCCGTCGGAACGCCGAATTTGCCTGCTTTAGGATAATAACCGAAATAATGATCGAACGAGTGATTCTCCTGGCAGGCGATCAGCACATGCTGGATAGGGTTTGCGCTACCGGCAGGAGAAGATGGTGAGTCGCTGGGAGCAGCGAGGGCGGAGAGAAGAGACTTGCCGCCGGCCAGCGAGCTTGCTTCGAGCGCGAGGCCAAGCCCGGCTGCCGTACCCAATGCTTGTAGTGCGCGGCGGCGCGATTGCCGCTGCATCAACCATTGTCGCCAGTTCAATGCTACGTTTTCCTTTCTAAGTTATGTTACAATGCTACGAAGACGATAAAGGATTATGTCCAATTGAACGGGCTAGCGAGACAATTTCGGCGTCGCCGCCATTTCTTCCACAAACGTCGATTTTTATGCTATACTTGTTACACACGGTTTCCTGGTAAAGCACATAAGCATTTCAGATTCACTTCTATTGGCTAAAAGCAAGGACGCATCCAGGGAGGGTGCATATGGACAGCGATTCGGGTTCTGACCATGCGTGGGCAGCGGCGCTCACGGCCACATCGACCGTATTTCGTTTTTCTCCTCGCTCTCATCGCGCCGCGCAAATTGGCTGGAGGCCCTGGGGTAATGAAGCCTTCCAGGAGGCGGAGCAGCTTGACAAGCCGATCTTCTTATTGATCACCTCGACCTGGTCTCAGTGGTGTCATATCATGGATGAAACGACGCTTTCTGAGCCAGGCATTATTAACATCCTGAACCGGGACTATATCCCCATTCGCGTTGATAGCGATCTGCGCCCGGACGTCAATCAACGCTACAACCAGAATGGCTGGCCCAGTGTCGTGCTGCTCACGCCCGAAGGCGAAATCCTGTGGGGCGGCATCTATGTACCCCTATCGCAGATGCTCTACTATCTTGGCTACATCCGGCGCTACTATAGCGAGCATCACCAGGAGATTCGCGAGCAGGCGCGCGCCCTGCAAGAGCGCAGATGCGGCCAGCAGCCAGCGCAGAATGCGTCTCGTAACAGGCGACGCGCCCTGCTGGACGAGGATCGCGCCGCGTTGACGGCTTTGCCCGCCGAAGCGGGCCGTGTATTGCGAGACCTCTACGACGAAGAGTATGGCGGGTTCAAGATTCATCCGCATCTCAAATTTCCTCATCCAGAGCCGCTCGCATTACTGATCATGCTTTCACAGTATCAAAATCAGCCCGACGCCCTGGCAATGGTCTGCTATTCGTTGGAACAGATGCGCGACGGCGGTTTGTGGGACGACGAGGAAGGCGGCTTTTTCCGCTATTCGGCGGCCAGCGATTGGAGTATGCCACATACAGAGAAGATGCTTGAGGAGAATGCCGCCATGCTGCGATCGCTCTTGCTCACGGCGCAGGCCACACGCGACCAGCAATGGCACGATCTTGCGCGCCGTCTGGTGCAATATGTGAATGCCGCGCTGTTGCAGCCAGGCTCAGGCGTGTTTAGCGGCAGCCAGAGCGCCGACGAGGAATATTATATACCGGGTTCCTCTTCGCGTTCTCTGTTCCAGTCGCCGTCCGTTGATACAACGGTTTATGCCGCCGGAAATGCGCGTATGATTTCGTCCTACCTGCTGGCAGCGCAGGTATTGCGCCTGCCATCGCTGGGAACTATCGCTCTGCGCGCCCTCGACTGGCTGTGCGAGCATATGGTACATCCCAAAGGCTGCATGTATCACTATCAACTCAACGGGCGCTCCGAACTGCCGGGGCAACTGGCCGATCTTGTCTGGATGACGCGCGCATTGCTCGATGCCTACGATCTCCACCCGCGCAAAGCCTATCTTGAAACGGCCATCGCTTTGATGCATTTCGCCTGCGAAGAACTGCTTGACGAAGACTGCGGCCTGTTCGACGACTATCCTCCGCGGCAACTGGCACAGGGGCGACTCGTCTTGCGCGAGCAACCGCTTGTTGAGAATGCCATCGCGGCTGAAAACCTGCTGCGCATGGCGGCCTATAGCAAGCGTCACAGCCTGGGCGATACCGGCCTGCTCGTCCTCTCCGGCTGTCTGGAAAAGTATCGATGCGCGGGTATCCAGGGCGCGACGTACGCCTGCGTCGTCGCGCAGGCGATGATCAATAAGTGGCTCTAACGGTTTGCTCTGAAAAACACCCTCGCGGATGTCATTCTGAGCGGAGCGAAGAATCTGGGGCCATCAGTTGATCGGCCTGGCTCACTGGAGATTCTGAGCGGAGCGAAGAATGACATGGCACAACCTCTGTTTCATGGCAGTCTCTCTCACGCGATCTGTTGCTCTTGCAGCATCTCCGCCAGCTTGCTGACCACATCATAACGCCCGTACGACGGGACGAGATAGACGCCCTGGATGAGCGCGCGCGCCGTTGTAAGCAACTCCTGGGCCAGCTTGAGTCCTTCTTCGTGTCCACGCTCCCCGGCGGCGCGCATTCGCGCCCGTACATCGTCGGGAATCGTGATGCCTGGCACTTCATTGTGCAGGAATTCGGCATGGCGCGAACTATGGAGCGGCATGCTGCCGAGCAGCAATGGGACAGGCGGCTTGCCCACGCGATCGAGGAAGCGCAGGAGCGGGGATAGCTCGTAGATTGGCTGGGTCATGATAAAGTGCGCTCCCGCTTCGATTTTGCGCCGGTATTTTGCAATCTCTTGATCGGTTTCTTCGTCCGTCATGTTCAGATTGAGCGCCGCGCCAATATGGAACGATGCCCCTGTCCCAATCGCCGCGCCCGCCGCGTCGTGTCCAGCGTTCATGCCGCGCATCACGCGAATCAATCCGACCGAGTCCACGTTCCACACGCCGGTGGTGTTCGGATAATCGCCGGCACGGATAGGATCACCGGTTAAGGCCAGAATGTTGCGAATGCCCAGCGCGTGCGCGCCCAGCAGTTCCGATTGCAGCGCCATCAAGTTGCGGTCGCGTGTGGTAAAGTGGATGATCGTCTCCATGCCGAGGCGATCCTGGATCAGGCGCGCCATCGCGATGCAACTCATACGCACGCGCGCCATCGGACTATCGGCGATATTGATGCAATCAACGCCGATCTTTTGCAGCATCGTCGCGCCGTCCAGAATCTTGGCCGGGTTTAAGCCCTTGGGCGGATCAAGCTCGACACTGACCACAAATTTGCCTGCCGCCAGCTTTTCTTGCAGCCCCGTCAGCGTGCCTTGCTGCGGTAGGATGACTTCTTCTTCCAGCAGTTGGATGCTGGCTAGTTGGCCGTTGCCATTGATTCCTTGCGCCTCGCTCCCATGCAGCATCCCCGTCGCTTGCGGCGCGCCGTAGAGTTCATCGAGCGCCTTGCGCATCGCCGCGATGTGGCGCGGTGTTGTGCCGCAACAGCCGCCGATCAGGTGGACGCCCGCTTCCGCGAAGCGCACCGCGTAGTCGGCGAAGTAATCAGGCGTTGCCATGTAAAAGAAGCGGTTGCCGATGCGCGTGGGGAGGCCAGCATTGGGCTGCGCCGAGAACAGGTGCGCTGCTGGCCGATCATCACTCGCCTGTTGCTTGAGCGACGCGATCATTTCCTGTAAGACATCCAGCGTTCCCGCCGGGCCGACACTGCAATTGGCGCCGATTACCTCGACGCCAAGATCTGCCAGCACCGTCGCGACCCGCGCCGCCGATTGGCCGGAGAGTGTATGCCCGTCTTCGTAAAAGCTCATCTGGGCCACCACCGGCACGCCGCTACATTCCTGGGCCGCCAGTACAGCCTGCCGCAGTTCGGTTAAGCTGGTAAACGTTTCTAAGATGAGCAAATCGACGCCGCCGTCGATCAACGCCCCGGCCTGTTCGCGGAAGAAGGCGCGTAATTCGTCCAGGTGCTGCTCGTCAGGCGCTTGCAACGGGCGTCCTGTGGGGCCAATGGCTCCAGCGATAAAGACGGGTTGCCCAGAGACTTCGCGCGCCTCGCGCGCCAGGCGCGCCGCCCGCAGGTTGATCTCGCGCACCTGTTCTCCCAGGCTAAACGTATCCAGCCGGGCGCGGTTGGCCCCGAACGTGTTGGTTTCGATAATCTGCGCCCCGGCGTTGATATATTCACGGTGAATGCCCTGGATCAGCTCCGGCTGCGTCAGGTTAAGTGCGTCGAAGCATTGTTCGTAGCCGATGCCGCGCGCGTAGAGCAGCGTTCCCATCGCGCCGTCGCATAACATAGGGCGCTGTCGCAGTTGCTCAAGCAAAACGTGTTCCATAGAAAAGGTCACTCCCACTAGCCATCTGTTGATGTCGCACTAATGAATGGTGTTCACTCGCCTTATTGTAGTTCCAGAAAATAGAGCATGATATTTCACACGCTCTATTCCTTGTTTGATTCAGACGGGAAGCCGTCCAGGGTGAACTACATAGCCCACTACGCCCTTTGCCTTCGAGAAGGCATTAGGTCTACGTTTGCGCACGATATTGTACGCTCCGTTCACATCCGCGCAGATGATGCGCCCGTCTTTCGTGCGATAGAGACGATTTCTCCGGCCAATGCGCTTGCCACTGAACCTATATTCAGTATCATCATTGGGCTTGTACTCAGGGATCTTATCCAGGTCAAGGAAACTGGCTTTGCTGGTATAACTCTCTTCGGTGACTTCCACCTGTATACCCACAAGTGTTGCTTTATAGGTGAGCATGTCGATGAAGCGCGCATGGGGAATCTGCACAAAGTTCTGATTGGTGCGTCTGCCCATGCTGACTTCTTGCTTCCATAACGGGTTCTTGCCGATGATGATGGTTCCGACTCCTTGTTCGACCAGGAAGTCGATGATACGCTTGCTGGCTCTATGCAGGTAATGGTTAATGCGCCGGTTGCGCGTGTTGGTGATGCGCTCCATCTGTTTCGTCACGCGATCTCGATCCGCTTTAGGCAGCTTGTTCTTGAGTTCCTTCATGCGCTTATTATACCACTGGTTCCACGCCTTGATCGGACGACCGTTAACCAATTGAGGGACAAAGCCCTCGCGGTTTGATGCTATCGCCGCTACATTCGTGACACCGAGATCGATACCCACGCAGAAGGAAGGATCGACGTTGGCTTGAACTGGTTGTTTGGTGTACACCACCTCAACCACGTAATAGCCATTACGGGGAACAATGCGGACTTGATGGATGGTCTCTGGCTGCTGTTTGGTCTTGATGGTGATGGGCAACATGGAAGGCTTGATGAGACCACGCTTCAAGCCTTTTTTGCCTCTGCTGATAGCCTGGATGGTGTAGACCAGGAGGTTGCGGCCTTCCGTCTTGTGCTTGTACTTGGGTAAGCGGGGGCGTCCCGTGAATTTTGCTGGATTCACTTTGTATGCTTTGCACTGCTCAAAGAAACTGACCTAATTGGCATGTAGTCCTTCGAGAATCTTCTGGGCAACTTTGGTAGGCAACACCTTGTATGCCTCGTGTTGCTGCATGAGCTTATCCATCATATTGGAGTTGAGATACTTGCCCTGGAGGATGAAGGCTTGCCGGATCTCGTACAAAGCGGCATTGTACAGGTTCTTCGACTTGAACGCCGCTTCATCGATCACGGTATAGCGCGGATCGTCGCGCTTGATGATATGTTGCTCCACGAGTTGCATCGTTCTTGCCTCTCAATTGCTACTTCCCGCTCCACAGATGACGCGCAACGATGGGATGCCATATCCCCGCGTACGCTTCTACTATATACAGGCATCATATACATTATAGGATAGTAGGGACGTACCCTTGTGTTCGCCCGTTGCCTAATAGGATAGTAGGGGCATACAGTTGTACCCTCCCATCTGTCTTCCTATAGTCGGACAACTATTTCCTCCTGTCCTGCTCGCACGCTTTGTCGCAGCGTCTTCCCTCCCACATGTACCACAATCTCGTATGTCTCGCGCCGAGGGCGATAGTGCGTAAACCGTTCCTCGATCTCAACCGTTGCGCCGCCCTCGAATGCCTGGCAACTTATGCGCGTTTCTGCAAACGATCCGTCGCGGTAAGCCTGAGACGCGCCGTCGTCTTCGTACAGCGTGTAGTTGGCGAGGGCATCGGTTGCCATGTAGCAGGTGAAGGTGAGTGGATCGGTGGGTCGCTCGCTCGTATACTGCATGAGCGGGCCGCTCGGCAGGATGCTGTCGCCGCGCACCAGCAGGGGCCAGCGTTCTAACGGCGCGGGCAAGTCGCTCCACCCCGCGCCGGGATATTCCTCGCCACTCCAGTAATCGAACCACACGCCCTGGGGGAGATAGACTCTGCGGCTTGTGACGCCCGGCATGTAGATGGGCGCGGATAGCAGCGTATCGCCGACGAGCAGTTCGTCTTCGACATCACGCGCCTGTTCATCTTGCGGATAATGGTAGTAGAGCGGACGAACGATCGGCGCGCCGCTGCGTGAGGCTTCGCGAAACAGCGTATACAGGTAGGGCAGGAGGCGGTAGCGCGTCTCAATTGCTGTGCGAAACGCGCTTTCGTATGGCTCTCCGAACGTCCACGGCTCCTGACGCACACTGGTGATGGCGGAATGGTTGCGGCAGAACGGCAATAGCGCCCCCAATTGCGCGAAGCGTACCAGCATTTCGCCGCTGCTCGACTCCCAGAAGCCGCCGATATCGATGCCGACGAAGGGTACGCCGCTCATGCTGAGGTTCAGGCACATTGGGATTGCCATCAAGATATCTTGCCAGCGACTCCAGTTGTCGCCCGTCCACAGGGCGGCGTAGCGCTGCATCCCCGCCGTGCC
>DATLSW010000458.1:0-3515 GCA_035533955.1 Ktedonobacteraceae bacterium
CGAATTGATTAGCGGTATTGTTCAGGTGCTGGCCGATCTCCTGCGCGCGGTTGATTAATACCATCGTCTCACTATGAAATTGCTGTAACAGTTCATCATAATGCATGCGGCTCACTCCCTGCCAATCGCCTTCGAGCTGGCCGGTCAGGCGCTGGATGGCCGGCAGCATACCATCGCGTAAATAGTTGCTCCAATATTCCAGGCTACCGCTCAACTGGCGCATGACATCAGTATTCACATGGATATTTGCCATTGTTGTTCATTCCTCTCGTTCTCTGCTCGCAGGGCGCGATCATGAAATCTCAGGGATGCCGGTTTAATTGTTCGCGCTCCGAAGCCTTTACTACTGGCAGTATACAGAGATGCGCCAAATTGGCGGGCGCGTATCCGAGGTAGTTCTTGAGCCAGGGCAACCGCAAGGGATTGCCTCTACTCTACAGGATAGGGGCAATTCCCTTGCGGTTGCCCTGGCGGCTTGCCAAATTGACGGGCGCGTATCAGGACGAAAGGGCTTCGCGTTGACCATGACTCCAGGCGCTGGTTTGCCAGTCGTCGGCGGTGTCTTCGTCCGGCAGCCAACCTGGGAGCGGCATTTGCAGGCGTCTTGCCAGCGCCATGATATAGGGTTCGTAGCGTTGTCGCAGTTCGGCCAGGCGCTGTTCCGCCGTCTCTTCATCGTGCAAACGGATGCCCAGCGTAGCCAATGCCCCCGTCAATTTCACGTAGTCGTCATGGCTCAAACGGCTGATGCGCGTCTCTAAGGGTCGGGTATAACTCTGGCCGAGGTCTACAGCCGCGTGGCTGGCGATGGCGAACGTGAACCAGGCTGTCTTGCGCGGGACGCTATCGATGCCAACCACCAATAACGCGCAGACGTCGAGAATGGCGGTGAGCGCGGCCAACCAGGACTGGCGATCATGTTGGGAGCGGTAGTAGATGAGAACGGGATAGGACAGGTGGCTTTCCAGCAGATCAGCCGACCAGTGTTCCCAGTCTTGCAGGTGTTCAACCAGTTCGTCCATCACCTGACCATGCGTATGTCGGCGCAGTAACTCGATTGCGGTGGGTGGCGAGCCGGCATGAGCATCAAGCAGCGAAATGGCGACTTCGCGCCTGGAAAACGCCTGGTAGATGATCGGCAGATAACTGAGAACCAGCGCCAGAAACGCCAGCCCGGTGCCGGACTCGATCACTGTTACTATGCGCGCCATATCGGTACGCGGCGTCACGTCTCCCAGACCGAGTGTGAAGAGCGTTGTTCCGCTCATATAAAGATCGGTGCCGAAGTTCGCCGCCTTTTGCCCCAGCGCGTTCAGCGCCGATCCGCACGCCCATTGTAGGGAAGCGAAGCCCAGCAGCAAGCCAAGCGCCCAGATCACTAACAGCATGATCAGTGAAAGCGGGCCATAATAACTCAGGAAATACTCCTGCCGATCCAGCGCGTGAATCTTGCGCGCGCTTGCCGCCCAGGCGCTCCACGTCGTCGTGTAGAACAGGCGCGCCAGCCTGATGCGCCGCGAGACGCGGCGCGGCAAGACGATAGATTCAAAGGCGTCTTGCAAGATGATGAACAGGATGATGACTCCAATGATGCCAACCAATATGTTCATGGATTTGCTCTCCTCCTTGTGTAGTTGCTCTGCACGCTATTTTATGATCTTCCCCGGATGTATGGGTAACAAAAAGAGAAACACAAAAAAGCCGGGCATTATTGCCCGGCCTCCTGTACAATTTCAATCCCTGGCGGGATCAAACGATTATCTAATCCCTGGTAGCGGGAACAGGACTCGAACCTGCGACCTCCGGGTTATGAGCCCGACGAGCTAACCACTGCTCTATCCCGCGTCGTGAAAGATATTGCTATCTGGTAGCGGGGGGAGGACTCGAACCTCCGACCTTTGGGTTATGAGCCCAACGAGCTAACCACTGCTCCACCCCGCGTCAGTCGATCTTTTTTCGGCTCCCTTAGAATACTACAAAGCTGGCAGTTTGTCAACTACTGGTGACCTCGGTCTGCCAGACGCGCACCGCACCGTCTTCCGCGCTGTTCGCGAGCAGGCCGCCCGCCCCAAATACCACGCCATAGACCTCAAAGCGATGGTTGATGGTCTGCAACTCGCGCCCCCGGTAGACATCCCACAGGCGCAGCGAACCATCCTCCGATCCGGAAACCAGCAGTTGTCCATCGGCTGAGAAATCGACTGTCCAGACCGCGCCGTCATGCCCGGTCAGTGTCTGCACAATCTGCCCGCTCGTCGTATCCCACAGACAGATTATGCCGTCGGCGGCGCAAGAAGCCAGCAGAGCGCCATCCGGCGACCACGCCACACCGTAGACGATATCGCTGTAACGCAGGCGCTGGCGCAGCGTGCCGGTATGAGCATCCCACAAGCAAATCGTCTTATCAAATGAACACGAAGCGAGCCAGCGGCTATCATACGAGAAATCCACACCAACCACAACGTTGTGATGTCCCTGCAAGATATGCCGCACCGCGCCTGTTGCTGGTTGCCAGAGGCGCACGGTTTCATCGTTGGAGCAGGAGGCAAGCAGCGTGTTGTCGAGCGCGTAGGCTACTGTCCAGACGGCGCTGCTATGTCCTTCCAACACGGCAGTCTGCTCTCCCGTGCGGGCATCCCACAGACGCACCGTCTTATCTTCAGAGCAGGAGGCCAGCGCCAGGCCGTCAGGAGCGTAATCTACGCCCATCACCGCGCCCTCGTGACCTGCCAGCGTATATAGCAACGCGCCCTCCTGCGTAGACCATAGGCGCACGGTCATATCTTCGCCGCAGGAGGCAACGCGCGCGCCATCCGGTGAAAAGACGACATCATCGACATGGCCGCGATGGCCTGTCAAGATGTGCAGGGGTGTGACTTTGACGTTGATGATGTGCCGTCCCTTTGCCAGGGGTTGTGGAGCTTCGGCGATCTTCCACTCGTCCCACTCAATCAGCGTCATCGTGCCATGCTCATAGCCGAATTTCTGCGGGTAATACGGCTCTTCCTGCTCGATTACCTCGTCCAGATAATCATAGAGCGTTCCTAACGTGATACGCCCGGTACGGGGGTTCGCCGCTTGCCCTTCCAGCGCGTCGAGCAGGCGCGCCATGAAAGCGCCATGGCCCTGCTCCATCTGCTCCTGCGATACCTGGCCGCTGCGGCGCGTCGTCAAGATGACGCGCCCGCGCGTGCGCGGCAAGTCGAGCAACGCCTGACCAAAGAGCAGACCGACATCAGGGGGCAGCGGCCAGCCTGGGCCGGTAGAAAAGATATCGAGCATTGTCACAATGTTGGTAGCCTTCGAGTCATACAGATAATGATCGACGAGGGTAGGCAGGTGCAATCCCGTGGCGGGGCGCGCAAGCCGCGTGCCTTGCAGCGCCAGATAGCCGTCCTGCGTGGCGGGATCGAGAAAAGCGTGTCCGGCGAAATACAACAGCGCCAGGTCGCCGGGCCGGGCGCGCACCAGCAATAGCTCGCGCAACTGGCTCTCAATCTCGTCGCGCGTGGCCG
>DATLSW010000459.1:0-4263 GCA_035533955.1 Ktedonobacteraceae bacterium
TCGTGGCCGGGTTGGACGCGGTGCGAGATGAACAACTCCACCACGAACGGCTTTTCATAGAGGGGCTGGCGCAACTCGTCCAGGAAAAAGATGTGCAGGCGGTCACGCCTTCCGCTTGGCCCTTGCGACAGCGGGCGCAAGGGAATAGTGACTTCTGCGGCATAGCCCGCTGTAGGTAACGTGATTTCCGCTTTTTGCACAACATAAGCGTAGCGTTCGTAGATCGCGGAGCGCACCTCGATGAAAACCTTGTCGCCTTCCGTTAGCGCGCTTAATCCACCGCCAGCCTGCCGATCGGTGCTGGATATACTCCCTTTCGCGCCGCTTTGGAGATGTCCATTGTGGGCATAAACGGCGGCGTCTCGACCCATTACCTGGATGCGAATAGAGTATGGCTGCTCAGGTTGCACGCGCAGCGGCATTTCGATGACCGCCGCAGCGGTGGTTTCCCAGCGCTGTTCGCCGATCAAAATATCACGGATATGCTCTAACAACGCCGCGGTGTTGCGCCTGAATTTGCCAGTCGGACGATAGGGAACAAGCGCCCTGCTCGGCGGAATGGTCGTCGGCAGAGCCAATTGAATGGCATCATCTTCATCGTTGCTCGCGCTATCGAAAGGCCGCGCGGGCGAAGGCGTTACGGTGACAGTTTCTTCTAATAATGGAGAATCCGCGGAATCTGGGGGCGGAAGCGCCGCCGTTTCTTCAACAGTAACATCTGTTTGTTCTGTTACGCTGAGGAATGGCGGCGCGTCAGCAGTTATGCTTTCCGAGGAAACGTCATCTTCCGCGGCTCGATCCTCCTCGTCAACCGGCGGTAGTGGCGTAACAGCAGGATCAGCGGGAAACTCGCTGACCGGCATATCCGTTGCCTGGCTCTCCGCTGTAGCTGGCGATGCGGCTTTGGCAGAAGGCATAGCGATTGTCGGGATGCTGTCTTCGTCACTGTAACCGTCAAGGTCTGGTTCATGTTCGCAGGCGATCTCGGCGGGGGAGGATGCGACGGATGCCTGCTCTTCACGAGGTTCTCTGGTCATCGGTATGCTCCGATTAAGATTTTTTCCAGGAATAGATTTTTTGCCATTTGAGCGGAATGGAGCCAATGCATCCTGCAAGGCGCGCGCGCTCTGAAAACGCCGCGCTGGCCCCAATGCTAACGCCTGCATGACCACTCTATCGAGCCTGCCGCTGATCTGCGGATTGAACTCGCTTGGGAAGCGTGAACGATGCTGAGAATGCGCTCCAGGGGCTGCGGGAGACTGTCCCGTGAGCAAGAGATACAGCAGCGCGCCGAGGCTGTAGACGTCGGAACGCGCGTCTGGCTCTCCCAGGAGGGCTTCTGGGGCGATACAGTTGCTCATCGTGGCATTAAATGACGCCGACGACACTGGCGGCAAGAGACCAGCTAACGGGGCTGGCAACCACGAAATAAAAGGCTTTGGCAATCCGCGATAATCCAGGCTGTTCAGCATGATGGTACGCGGATCAAGATAGCCAATGACGATGTGCTGGCGGTGCAGTTGCTCTAAGGTCGTACACAGATGTTCGATCCAGGAGAGCGCCAGCGCGATCTTGGGGAGACCGGCTCCGCTCTGGAGGACGTCCTGGAGCGTATAGAGACGTGCGGGAAAAGCAGAATCGTCCATGATCGTTAAAAGATGTCCCTGTGAGCGGTCGGTATCGATAGCAGGCGTCAGCGCGGAGACGGGCAGCGACAACTGGCGCAGCAGATCGTACTCTCGTTCCACGATCTCGTAAGCCTCTGCCTGATCTGTTTTATCCAGGCTGGAGACATCGATGTCGCGGATGGCGACGGGACGCTGTCGCTGGCTATCAACGGCGAGGAACAGATTGACGTAAGGACGACGAACGAGGAGAGAAGTCTTACGATAGCGCGAGGGCGTCTTGTCTCGCTCAGGCGGCAAGGCTAACATTTCTTTCAGCGTTCGTTCTCCACAGGCAGGGCAGAACAGAGCTTCAACAGGTAATTGCGCAGCGCAGCGAGGGCAACACGGGTTGCCGGAAGGACGAAGATCGATCATCATTTGCGCCGTACTCATGCTTTACCTGTAAGTCTTTCCAGTTGAGATTAGTGTATTTGCATGGAAGAGTATTCCCCACACTTACCAGTAAGGCTATTATAGCATAAGGGGGGAATTTCTCGCGACCAATTTATTCGTACCTGAATACCCTGCTTTACTCTTGTCAGAGAGTACGCAATTTGCTAGAATCACAGAGAAGCCAGGCGTGTTTCATACGCGCCGCACATGATACAATACAGATAGAATAACTCGCGAGAACCTGGAGTATAGAACGAGGGCAAGTCCAGGACATGTGTGAGGTGTAACCTGTCTCGTTGAGTCACGCAACGACTGTGACTTATTTCCTACTTGCGCAAGAAGAATCCCTCACTGCTCTTGTCCAAACCATGCCCGGAGGTATTTTTATGGATTTAGCCACCTTGCTTTTCTGGATCGTCGCCATTATCCTGGTCGGCGCTGCTCTGGCCGTTGTCACGATGCGGAACATCGTGCATAGCGCCCTGGCGTTGGTGGTGGTCTTTGGGATGGCGTCAGGCATCTATTTGCTGCTGAACGCGGAATTTATCGCCATCGTCCAGATATTAATCTATGCTGGCGCTGTCACCATCCTGGTGCTGTTTGCCTTGATGCTCACGCGCACCAATAATCTGCGCACCGACAGCAACCCCACCAACAAGCAGTGGTGGCTGGCGGTGATCATCAGCGCGCTGGTCGGTGCAGGCATTATCTATGCCGCCGCCAACAGTCCCCATGCCATTGCCAATAGCGGCAACAGCGCGGGCCAGTTGCCCGTCGGTATCAGCAACGTAGTGCGCATCGGCCAACTTTTGTATAGCCCCACTACTTACAGCTACGTCTTGCCTTTTGAAATTGCCTCGGTCGTCCTGCTAGTCGCGATTGTGGGCGCTATCGTCATCGGCAGGGAGGACTGAAATGTTGACCTTGAATCATTTTCTGGTGCTTGGCGCGGTCTTGTTCTGCATTGGTCTCTACGGCGCTCTCTCGAAACGCAACGCGGTTGCCGTTTTGATGGGCATCGAGATCATGCTGAACGCGGTGAATATCACCCTGGTCGCCTTCTCGTACTTTAACCAGACGGCGCAATTCAAAACGCTCCTGACTGGTCAAATCTTCGCCATCTTTATTATCACGGTTGCAGCGGCAGAGGCAGCAGTTGCCCTGGCGATGATCATCGCCATCTATCGCAAACGCAGCACGGTGGATGTTGGCGAAATAGATCTGATGAAATGGTGAATCTATGGTATTGTATCAATTTTCGTGGTTTGTCCTTTTCTCGCCGCTCTTCTCCTTCGTGGTGATTATTTTCGGGACGCGCATGTGGGACTTATTCAGTCGCCCTCGTACCGTCCAGGCCAGCGCGCCCGGCGGTCATGGCGAGCATGAGGCCGGAGCGCATGATGTTGCCCACGGAGATGCTGAACATGGCGAGAGCGAAAGCATGCAGGAGTATGACGACGATCCGCAGTTGCCGTCCCTCACGCCCGGCGCGAAATGGAGCGGCTACATCGGTGTCTTCATCATGGCGCTGGCCTGCATCTATGCGTGGCTTTTGCTTCTCAACACGACGGGCGTGATCGACATCGCAAAGGCCATGCCGCCGGGTGGTGTTCTTGTCTTCTCCTACACCTGGCTGAACCAGGGCGCGACCGCCAATTACCTTGTCGCTTTCCGCGTCGATAACCTGGCGATTGTGATGATGGTGGTTGTCACGACTGTTTCCTTGCTGGTGCAGTTCTACTCGCAAGGGTACATGGACAACTCGGCGGGATACGCGCGCTTCTTCGCCTATCTCTC
This sequence comes from Ktedonobacteraceae bacterium, assembly GCA_035533955.1. Classification (GTDB taxonomy): domain Bacteria; phylum Chloroflexota; class Ktedonobacteria; order Ktedonobacterales; family Ktedonobacteraceae; genus CADDZH01. Next base: position 3,858 of record DATLSW010000459.1, read on the forward strand.
GCTTTTCACCTTCTCGATGCTCGTAATTACTTTCGCGCAAAACTTCCTGGTGATGTTCATCGGCTGGGAACTGGTGGGCCTGAGTTCGTATCTGCTGATCGGCTTCTGGATCAATAAGCGCGCCAAGCCGGAAGAGGATCGCCTCTCGCCGGCCACCGCCGCCATAGAAGCCTTCATTACCACGCGCATTGGCGATGTCGGCTTTATGATCGGTATCATGATCCTGTTCGCCAACACCGGAACCTTCGATTTCGCCACGCTCACCACGAGCGTGACGCATATGAACCAGGGTTTGCTGACGCTGGCAATGATCTTCGTCTTCTGCGGCGCGATTGGCAAATCCGCGCAGGTTCCCCTGCATGTGTGGTTGCCGCCCGCGATGGAAGGCCCGACGCCGGTGAGCGCG
>DATLSW010000460.1:0-7739 GCA_035533955.1 Ktedonobacteraceae bacterium
TTACATCGGCGCGACCGAGGGCAGCAGCAACTTCAACATTGCTGATTTAACCGGGCTTGGTATCAACGCCTATCACATCTACGGCGGTATGTCGCGTTGGGAAGCTCAAGACGACAGCAGCGTTTATGGCTACCCGACGATAGCGCAGATCAAGGCGAATCCGAACGTGATCAACTGGAAATGGTGGGACACTATCATGACCAATCCGCCGGGCGGCAGTGATTACTGGTGGCAAGCCGCTCCGCGCTGGCACGGCAACGCGCGCACGCTCTTCAGCTCATTACAAGCGGCGAATATCCAGGTCGTTCTTGTCCTGCGTAATCGCGACGATCAAAACCAACCGGCGTGGTCGCCCAACCCGCCCAAAACAACCGCTGATTGGAACGAGTGGTGGGAACACGTCTTCGCCACAGTTTACTGGCTTGACGTGCGCAACCATTATAATGTAACTGACTTCGAAATTCAAAATGAACCGAATGTTCCCCATCAGGGCTGGGCGCCGCAAGCGACCGAGGCTCAATACTTCACCTTCGCGCAATATACCTACGATGCCATCAGCTACGTGTTCCATACCTACTTGCCGGGCCAGACCTTCCATGTCCTTGCCCCGGCAACTTCCGGCTATAATACCTGGCCCAGGGACGCGCTCCAGCGCATTCCGCACTCCTTCGATAGCATGGATATCCATGTGTACACGAATTTCCGTCAAGCGGTGGAACAAGTCCATGCTTGGATGAACGAGACCGGCCACGCGAATATGCCGCTCTGGATTACCGAATGGGGCAGCTACACGCCACGGTATAACCTGGAACCCTTCGGCATCAATCTGATCAACAATCTGATCACAGGCTCCTCACCTGGCAATGACTATGTCTACGGCAGCACCATCTTCTCCCTCTATGACTATGGAACGAACCCGCTCGGCCTGATAGATGCGAAAGACCACCGCAGGATCGACTATTACGCGATGCAAATGGGCATCCGGGCGCTCCAGGGCTGTCGTCCTACCTATCAGAGCATTGCCAATACGAAAGATGTACAGGCTATTACCACAATTGACGCGAATAAGAGTATTTACCTGCTCGTCACCAACGCGAATCCCTCCACGGCCTATACTGTCCAGGCCAACCTGTCCGCCTTGCGAGCGCAAGCGTCGGGCATCATGTGGCAATATGACGCGACCCACCTGGACACCGTCGTTGGCAACCCGCCATTACACAATGGCCGCGTCACTTTTACCGTTCCCGCCAGCGGCGCCATCCTTCTCAAATTCTTTCCTCCGCGTAACCCGGCAGGCGAATAATAGCAAATCCGGTTGCACATTGACGATAACGCCTGCTTCACAAAGCCATCACTGAGATGGTAGAATAGTATCATGAAGGAGCAATGACACACCCGAAAAGGTAGGATGTATGGCTATCTCTGCTCATCTTTCATGCACCCGATGCGGCACGGATAATCCAGAGCGGGCGGCTTTCTGCCTGGCTTGCGGCTATCCCTTGCGCTCTGTGCCAGAACATGCCAATCCCCATTCGAATACCGGGCTACTCGTTCCCGACCATGTCCTCAACCAGCGTTACCGCATTGTCGGCCAGGTGGGCAAAGGCGGCTTTGGAGCCGTCTATAAAGCCGAGGACATCCTGTTTGCTGACCGCTTCGTGGCCGTCAAGGAAATGGGCCAGAGCTGGTTAACGCCCGACGAAGCGGTCATCGCTACCGAGGCTTTCAAACGCGAGGCGCAGTTGCTGGCAAGCCTTTCACATCCCGGCCTGCCGCATATCTACGATCAATTCTTTGAAGGCAGCCACTGGTATCTGGCGATGGACTTCATCGAAGGCAAAACGCTGGATGCGTATTTGCGCCAGGCTCCTATGAAACGCATTCTGGTAGACGAGGCGCTTGAGATCGGCGTGAAACTCTGCACCGTCCTCGACTATCTCCACACGCGCGAGCCGCCCATCGTCTTTCGCGATCTGAAACCGGCGAATGTCATGCTGACGCCCGATGGGCGCGTCGTCTTGATCGACTTCGGCATTGCGCGGCACTTCAAGCCAGGTCAGATCAGGGATACGGTCGCTTTTGGCTCGCCGGGCTACGCTCCACCAGAACAATATGGCAAGGGACAAACCACGCCGCGTGCGGATATCTTCAGCCTGGGAGCAACACTGCACCAGGTGCTGAGCGGCTATGATCCCGCGGAATCGCCTTTTCGCTTCAGGCCGCTGCATTTGCCGCCATACCAGTCGCTCCCCGGCCTCGACATCTTCATTATGCATATGGTCGAACTCGACGAGGGCAACAGGCCGATCAGCGTGGCGGCGGTCAAGCAAACGCTCCAAAGCTTCGCGGCTCAGTGGACGACCCGGCAGGCTGACGCGGTACAACCACGGGTTCTCTATCCGCAGCCCGGCCCGTTGCCCTCTGGTAAATCATGGTTTAGAAGCGCCCGATCCAGACAGCGCGGTGCGTTCGCGCCCTCCGTCGCGAGCGCGGCGTATACCACAAGCGCTGACTGCATGTTTCGGGGTCACACCGGCAGAGTGCTGGCAGCGGCATGGTCGTGGGATAGCAAATTGATCGCTTCTTGCGGCGGCGATTGCACGGTGCAAGTGTGGGACACGAGAACAGGCAGCGCGCTTTTCATCTACCTCGGCCACGAACAATGGGTGAAAACGGTGGCGTGGTCGCCCGATGGGACGCGCATCGCCTCCGCCGGGGCCGATACGACGGTTCAGGTGTGGGACGCGCTTACTGGCGGCACGCCTCTGTTTTATCGCGGCCATACCAACATCGTATCTATGCTGGCATGGTCGCCCGATGGCAAGTACATCGCTTCCGTGGGCTACGATAAAACGCTGCAAGTGTGGGATGCCCACAGCGCGGAACAATTTGGCTATATTCACGAACACATCGGCATTGTGAACGCGCTGGCATGGTCGCCCAATGGGTCATTTATCGCCACGGCCAGCGACGACGGCACGGTGCAAATCTGGGCAATTGCCAAAAACGGCAGCGCGGTAACGAAAACGCCGGTCTTCGTCTATCGCGGCCACACTGACAAAGTGAGTACAGTAGCGTGGTCGCCCAACGGCAGACGCATGGCATCCGGCGGTTGGGACAACACCGTGCAGGTGTGGGACGCGCTCACCGGCGATTTTGTCTTCACGCACCGCGATCATACCTCGTGGATCAACGCTGTGACCTGGTCGCCCAACAGCCAGTGCGTCGCCTCTGCCAGCAACGACGCCTCGGTACAGGTCTGGGAAGCCAGCACCGGACGCGAGTTTTTCACCAAACGCAACTTCTTTACCTATAACGGCCACAACGAATGGGTGCGGGACGTATCCTGGTCGCCCGACGGCACGCGCATTGCCTCCTGCGGCCACGATCAGACAGTGCAGGTCTGGCAGGCCAGGTAGGAATCAAGGATTTGGGGCATGAATGGGCAACGCCTTGCCCATTCATGCCCCAAATCCTTGACATTTCTCTTTCTCTCGTGTACCCTTACAGTAGTAACACAAAGCCACACCAGAACGACCGATAGGAGCAACAACAGTGATAGCGCATTACTTCATCTAGCCATTGCCAATGACGCCACATCCTGGAGGGGCCGCAATTCATTGCTCCTTGAATGTGTAGTCTAAGACGCTGGAGAAGGCGCATCTGCTGCTTGTGAATTCCCGTCGGGCGCATTAGCCCACCATCTTTTCCACGAGTATCGATGTCATCACGACGCTGCTCTCCACTTCTACCTCATAACGCAAAAATAAAAGGAGGCTTCTATGCCTGAACAATATACCCCCATCGTGGATGCGTCTATGGCATCCAACGAGCTGCTCTCCAGTGCGCCGGGGCGGGCGCTGCTCATCGGCGTCTCGTTGCCTGATGATGGCTGGCCCGTCCAGGAATCGTTGGATGAACTTGAACAATTGGCGGCTACGGCTGGCGTCACCAGCGTGGGACGTGTGACACAGCGCCTCAGTCGGCCCCATGCCGCGATGCTGCTGGGCAAAGGCAAAGTGCAGGAGATTGCCGATCTCGTGAAGTATCACGATTGCGACGGCGTCATCTTCGACGTGGAACTGACACCGGGCCAGCACCGCGTATTGGAACGCGAGCTGGACGTGCCGGTGCTGGATCGCACCGCGCTGATCCTGATCATCTTCGGCCAGCGCGCGCGCACCAGGGAAGGCCGCTTGCAGGTGGAACTGGCCCAGATCGAGTACGATCTGCCGCGATTGGCCCGCCAGTGGTCGCATCTATCACGGCAGAAAGGCGGCGTGCAGCAGCGCGGTGAAGGTGAAAAGCAGATCGAGGTTGACCGGCGTATGCTGCGTCGCCAGAAAGAGCAACTGCTGGAGGAGTTGGAGCATGTGCGCACGCACCGGCAACTACACCGCGAGCGGCGCAAAGACACGGGCGCGCCGGTGGTGGCCCTGGTTGGCTACACCAACGCGGGCAAATCGACACTGCTCAACCGGCTGGCCGACGCGCACAGCCACGCCGAGGATAAGCTGTTCGCCACGCTCGATCCTATGATGCGCCGCGCGCGCCTCGACGGCGGGCAAGAACTGCTGCTGAGCGACACCGTCGGCTTTGTGCAGCGTCTCCCGACCACGCTCGTCGCGGCTTTCCGTGCCACGCTGGAGGAGGTGGCCGAGGCCGATATACTCGTCCATGTCGTCAACGCGGCCTACCCGGCCATGCAGCTCCAGGTTGACGCGGTCGAGCACGTGCTGGACGAGATCGGCGCGGGCGACCGCCCCGTGATCATCGCTCTAAACAAGGTCGATCTGCTGCCCGACAACGACATACCGGCGCTGACGGGCAAGGCGGCAACGCTGCCCACGGTCACGGTCTCCGCGCTGCGCGGTACGGGCATCGATGAGCTGCTGCGCTGTATCAGCCAGCAGCTTAATGCGGGGTTCGTGCCGTTCGACGTGCTGATCCCCTATGATCGCGGCGACCTGGTGGCCCTCTTCCACCAGTACGGCACGATCGAGAGCGAATGTTACGAGGAAGGCGGCACGCGCCTGCACGGCCACATGCCCGCCAACCACAGCGGCCCTTTTATGGAGTTCAAGACGAAAACAACAAAGAGGAAATAACAGGACGGCCCGGCGCGCGCGGTTGGCCGCCTGCTTATTTCCCTTGACGTTTCCGTAAAGGTACGCATACAATACAAGAAAATCTCTCTGAGAAATGAAGCAGTATCATGAACTGGCACATTCCTGATGCCCTGGTACTCGCCGCCGATAGGATTACCCAGATTCTTTACCGGATCAGCGGCGGTCGGCTGGGCGAAAAGCAATTGCATTATTCGATGCTCCTGCTGCATAGCAGCGGGCGCAAGTCCGGGCATGTGCGCACGCACACGCTGCTCTATTTCAGGGACGGCGAAAACCTGGTTGTGTGCGCGTCGAACAATGGCTCTCCCCACCTGCCTGCCTGGTATCTGAATTTGCAGGCGCATCCGCGTGTGTGGGTGCAACATGGGCGCGCGCGCCGCGAGGTCATCGCGCAAACGGTTGGGCCGGAGGAACGCGAGCGGCTCTGGCTCATGCTCTTAAAGGTGCGCCCGCAGTATGCCGACTACCAGAAGCACACCACGCGCGTCTTCCCTCTCGTTATGCTCAAGCCGCTTCCTGGCGAAGAACACGGTGCCGCACAGCAAGAAGGAATTCCCGCATGACCAGCTATTTTGTTCCCCAGGTCATTCACGAGATCAGCCGCGGCCATTTTGTTGAGCCACTTGAGCAGATGTCTGACAACGTCGCCACAGCACAGTCCTACTCCTCTTGACAATCACCCCCGTTGAGTGCTATTCTGTATTTGCAGTCTCACCTTGAGACTGCTAGCAATCAGACTTGACAGAGGATGTATCATTGCGGCACACAAGCTTTGCCGCGAAGGATGCGCGAAAAACCATGACAGCACTCAGCGAACGCAAGCAGCAGATTCTACGCGCGCTGGTCGAAGAATATATTCATACCGCAACGCCGGTGGCCTCTGAAACCCTGGTACGCAAATATCGTATCAATTATAGTTCGGCTACGGTGCGCCACGAACTGGCGGGCTTAGAAGAGGCCGGGCTGATCTTTCAGCCGCATACGTCCGCCGGGCGCGTACCCACCGATCTGGGCTATCGCTATTTCGTCGAGCATCTGATGCGCGAGTCTGCGCTCTCGCTCGACGAGCAGCGATTGATCCGCCACCAATTTTACCAGGTGCAGGATCAACTCGACCAGTGGGTGCGCCTCACTGCTTCGGTGATGGCGCGTCTGCTGCACAGCGCCGCCGTTATGACGCCGCCGCACTCCATCGAAGGTCGCCTCAAACATTTCGAGGTGCTGTCGGTGACGGAACTCGCGGCTCACCTGGTGCTGGTGCTGAGAGACGGCACAGTCAAACAGCAGCGTTTGCTGCTGGAGACGCCGATTCAACAGGATGAGCTGAGCGCGCTGGCCTTTCACCTCAACGAGTTGTTCCAGGACAGGAACGGGAACGAGATCGCGGATATCCTGCAACGGCATGATTTTCCCCCCGTTGAGCGGCTGATCGGCCAGTCCATCACGCACATCCTGGAGCAGCATGGCGACTCGCTCGGCGATATCTTCTACCGCGAAGGCGTCGCCAACATCCTGGAACAACCGGAATACAGCCGGATGGGACCGGAGTTAGAGCGCGGTGAGCGCGTGCGCAAAGTGATCGAGGTATTGGAGCAAAACCGCTTCCTGCCTGTGCTGGCATCGCAAGTGCGGCAATCTGACGGCGTGCAGGTGATCATTGGCGGCGAGAACGAATGGGACGCCATGAAGGACGTCAGCTTCGTCGTCGCGCGCTATGGGCAGGAAGGCAAGATCGGCGGCTTGCTGGGCGTCATTGGCCCCACGCGTATGCAATACGGGCGCGCCATCGCCGTCGTGCGCTATATGACGCAAGTAATGAATGATCTACTGGCCGAAGTATACGGCTTTGACGAATCGTAAATCGTAAGAGGAGAGCATATGGCGGATCAGGAAGAACAGCAGACGGAAGCAGCGCAAACACAGACCGCGCAGCGTGAAACGCCCATTGAGCAGATTCGCGAACTTAAGGCGCGTATCGAGGCGCTGGAAAAAGAACTGGCAACGGAGCGCGACAAGGCGACGGACTATATGAATCGCGCCATGCGCACGCAGGCCGAAATGTCCAATATGCGCAAGCGCATGCAGCAAGAGCTGTCGCTGGCGCTGCAAGAGGCGCTGAAATCGATGGTGTACGAGCAATTGGGCGTGCTGGACAGCTTTGATCGGGCCTTCGCCACGCTGCCCAGAGAGTTTGCTCACTTCACCTGGGTCGAGGGTATGGGCCTGATCCAGAGCCAGTTGTTCAGCATTTTGCACCGGGCAGGCATCTCGCCAATCGAGTCCCTGGGCAGAAAGTACGACCCGCTTGAACACGAGGCCGTCGCCTACGAAGAGACGGCCAACACGCCCGAAGATAACGTCACGGTGGAATTGCAGCGGGGCTACAAACTGCAAGGCCAGGTCATCCGACCGGCGCTGGTCAAGATCGCGCGCGCGCCGCAGCCACCGGCAAGCAGCGCGGACGAAAGCACAACAGAAGAAACTACGACTACTCGTGACGAAGCAATAGAAAGTTAAAATTTACATGTAGCGGTCTCCCTTGCGGGGGCCGGCCTTAGGAGGCAACCGTGCCAAAAGTTATTGGTATTGATTTAGGAACAACCAACTCGT
>DATLSW010000461.1:0-14368 GCA_035533955.1 Ktedonobacteraceae bacterium
GGAATGAAGCAGTATGTACCGCCAGTTCGGCGGGAACTGACGCCTGTGGAGCGGGCGGCTCTGGCTCTCTGGCAACAGAGAGTGAAACTGCCCGCGTTGAAGCAGGAACCAACCCGCATTTGGGCCTGTCCTAAATGTCTAAGTATTGGAGAACGGTGAGTGCAAAAGCCGCGTCTTGACATGCTCAACCAGATTGCCTACAATCTGTATGTTTTCTGCGAATCAACGGTTTAATTTGATGATGGACAGTGATCACGCGGCTGGAGAAGATTGCAATGAGTGAGCAAAGCGCAATGGGAAACTTGCACAGAACCGAAGGGTTCTGGAATATGCCGACTTTTTTTACCTCGTTGGTTGGCCGTGAGGAGGAAATAGCTGCGCTGTCGAACTTGCTCCGCCGTCCATCTATCCGCTTGCTGACGTTGCCAGGCCCAGGGGGAATCGGCAAAACGCGGATGAGTGTCCAGGTGGCGCTAGAGATGAAGGAGTTCTTCGCCGACGGCGTCTGTTTTGTCGCCCTGTCCTCGATCAGGAAGCCTGAGCGCGTCTTCCCCGCCATCGCGGAGGCGTTGAACCTGCAAGAGATTATGGGACAGTCGGTATTTGAGCAGGTTGCCTGCGCCCTGCGCGATAAGAGTATGTTGCTCGTGCTGGATAACTTTGAGCAGGTGATTGATGCCGCGTTTCTCCTGGAAGACCTGCTCAGCGCCTGTCCGTTGCTCAAACTCATGGTAACGAGCCGCGAAATACTCCATCTACAAGCTGAACATGAGTTTCCGGTCGGCCCACTGGCGCTGCCGCCATCTGGGCAGTTGCCAGAGCGTGAAATGCTTGCGCGCTTTGCCGCAATCGACCTCTTTGTTCAGCGCGTTCAGACGGCGCTGCCTGCTTTTCAACTGACGGAAGCGAATGCACCCGCCATCGCGGAACTTTGTCAGCGCCTGGATGGGCTGCCTCTCGCCATTGAACTCGCGGCTCCGCGCGTCAAACTGCTGTCTCCGCAGGCGCTGCTGGCGCGCATTTCACAGCGTTTTCAGGTGCTTACCGGTGGCGCGCGTACCATGCCTGTTCGCCACCAGACACTGCAAAACGCGATACAGTGGAGTTATGACCTGTTAAATGATCAAGAGCAGCGACTGTTTCGTCGCCTTTCTGTCTTCATGGGCGGCTGGACTCTAGAGGCGGCGGAAGCTGTCTGCGTCACAGAAGAGAATGGCCCGCTGTTTGATTGCATGACGTCGCTGCTGGATAAGAGCCTGCTGCTGCGTATTGAGCAGGATGGCGATGAGCCGCGCTTGCTGATGCTTATGACAATGCGCGAGTATGGCACGGAGCGCCTGCGTGAAGGCGAAGAGATGGAGCGCGCGCAGCGCTCACACGCGACATATTTTCTCGCATTGGCGGAAGAGGCTGAGGCGCATCTGCGAGGCGCGGAGCAATTGACCTGGCTGGCAAGGTTGGAACGGGAACAGGAGAACCTGCGAGAGGCGCTGCGCTGCTTGATTACATACGAAGAGGGAGAACTGGCCCAGCGTTTGTGCGCGGCGCTCTGGCGCTTCTGGTTGACGCGCGGCTATTTAAGCGAAGGACGACGCTGGTTTGAAACCGTGTTGGCGCTGCCTTCCGCTCAGGCGCGGACACATGCGCGTGCGCGCGCGCTCTGCGGCGCGGGCAAACTTACCTCTGAACTGGGCGATGCCGAGACGGCGCGTGCCTTCTTGCAAGAAAGTGTGGATATCTGCCGGGAACGCGGCGACTTGATGTATCTGGCTCTTACGACCTGTCACCTGGGGCGCCTGCTGTCTGATCAAGGCGATCTCGCGCAGGGGCGAGCATTATTGGAAGAAAGTGTGGCGTTGAGTCGGCAGGCGGAAGAATGCTGGCCGCTGGCCGTTTCTTTGCAGAGCTTAGGAAGATTGCTCTGGCAACAAAATGATCTGACGGCGGCTGTGCAGCAGGTAGAGGAGAGTATAACGCTCTGCCGGAAGTTGCAGGACAGGCAGGGGGAAGCGCGCGCGCTTGGCACGCTGGCCCGTTTTGCGGTATCTCAGGGTGACGCGGCGAAAGCGTTGCACTTGTGGAATGAGCAACTGGCGCTTGTGCGCGCGCTGAATGACAGGTTAAACATCGTCTCTGTATTGAACCACCTGGGATATGTGACGGGTTCGCATGGGGATATGATCCAGGCGGAGTCGCTGCTACAAGAAAGCCAGGCTATCGCGCAAGAGATTGGTTTCAAAAATGGCCTGACTCAGGCCAGGAGCTATTTGTCGCAATTCGCGCGCTCGCAAGGCAAGCTGGCGCTGGCCGCCGAGTTGGCGCGAGATTGCCTGGCATTGTTTCGTGAAATGGGCGAGCCTCTGCTTATCACGTACCAGTTGAATGTGCTGGGAGAAATCGAGCGCGACCTGGGGAATCTGACCCAGGCACAAGCTCTATTTGTTGAAGGTCTCTTGCTCGCGCAAAAGATAGGATACCTGCCCTACATTGGCTGGCATCTTTTCGGCTTAGCGACGCTCGCTGGAATAGAGCGGCAGCCTTTGCAGGCCGCGCGGCTTTTCGGCGCGGTGGAGGCTGTGCTTGCTGACGAATTCGAGGCCGATCCCCTTGAACGCGTTCAATATGATCGCCAGGTAGCCGGCGTGCGCGTTCAACTTGCTGACGATGATTTCGCGTCTGCCTGGGACGAGGGCCGCGCTATGACGCCTGAGCAAGCGTTTCTCTCATCGCAGTACGCGCCTGACATAACTTCTGCTTCTCAAGCAACCTCACCTGTGCAATCAACAGCGACATCCGCTTATCCTGATGAACTCACGCGCCGCGAGGTGGAGGTGCTGCGCCTGCTGGCGAAGGGCTGGACAGACGCGCAGATTGCCGAACACCTCGTCATCAGCCCGCGCACCGTGAACAAGCACACCACCTCGATTTATAGCAAGATCGCCGTGTCATCGCGCAGCGCCGCCACGCGCTACGCGCTGGAGCAGAAACTGGCGTGAGCTTACGCTTTGGCTTGATTGCTACTGCTATCGGGTTTATAATGGCAAGAAACGTCACCTCGTATATAAGGAGTACATGCCGTGGCTGACCTCAACGAACCGCGCACAGATTACATCGTAGAAAGAATGATCAATATGGAGACGAGAGGACATTTCGTTGCCCTGACGGCCAGCAACTTCTTTTCAAATGGCACGCCTACCTTACTATTGAAGGATGGAGTCTCTATTTTTATCCTTTAGTGAATGAGCGGCAGTTGATCATCGGGTATATTGGACATCACTTACGCACAGTCAAGTTCAAATAACACTATTCGTTTATGTTTTTTTCTTCTTTTCAGGTCCGAACACGCGCCATCCCCAAAACAGCGTGACGCCCAGGGCGATGATCAGCAGTGTGAGGATGATTTGCTGGGTTGGAGAGAGGCTGCTGCTGCTGGTCGGAGCAATGGAATTGGCTTGCGAGGGCGTTGTTGTGGTTGGGGCTGGCGAAGAGACCAGTACCAGTTGCGACGTGGGCGTGGGCATCAGCAGTTTTTTCCAGGCTGGCTGCGTGCCGCTCGCTATTACCTGCGTGGCGGAAGGCGTTCCGCCTGAAACGCCCGCGGTTGGCGTGATCAGCGACGTGTTGCTGGCATCGATCGTCGGCGTGCTGGTGATTTCCCAGGAGGGCGCGCCGTCGGAGATGCGCGCGTAGGATTGATCAGGGCCGAGTGCGGGAACCGTCACATGGTCGATGACTACGCTGGAGATAACCAGGCGAAATGTTGGTGTTTTGGTGATGACAAAATCACTATTATTTAAGTACGGAAATATAACGAGGTAGCTGTGAGCGGCTATCGAAGCCGCAAAAGGGAAGTAATATTGGTTGGTGTTGGGGCCGCTATCGACGTAGGCATGGGCCGAGTAGAGATTGTACGGTGCGTTCTGGGTGTTGTAGAACTCGATCCACGAGTCGCTGGTGGCAAAATAAGTGCCGCTGCCTTCGGAACAATTCCAGGTGGAGTGCGGTGTAAGCAACACTTCGTTGAAGACGACGACGCCTGACGCTGCAGGCGCGGGCGCGGGCGACCCAGGAATGCCGGGTGGGACTGGGGACGCGCAGCCATGCCCACTGGTCGAAGCAAGCACAGGCGCGTGAAAGATGCCTATGCTGAACGCGCACAGGCAGAGAAACATGAACCCAACCATAAGACGCCGCACGAAATCTTACCTCAACACAAAAATTCGCCAGGGTACGCGGAGTGTAGAAACGCCCGCTGAGGGGTGCATGGAGCAACCCTCGTCAGAAACATACTAGTAGAGGTATTTGTATTCCACGCCGCGTTTGCGCGAGGTGCGCTTGCTCACAAAGCGGCGCAGCAAGCCTATACTGCTTTCCTCTATGGCAAAAGCAATGATCGATCCGATCACGATCCCGCAGATACCGCCTAACGCGATACCTTCGAGAAACATTTTGTTGCGAAAAAATGTCATCGTCGTCACCTTCTCTGTGCGTTTGATTGGATGGTTATTGCAGGTACACTACTGTTTTTGCTTCACTCCAGACGCGCTCCAGACGATAATATTCCCGTTCTTTGGTGCCAAAGATATGCACGATCACATCGCCGAAATCAAGCAACATCCATCCCGCCTCGGCAATTCCTTCCCGATGCAGGAGCCTGGCTCCCTGTTTGCGTAACTCATCATCGATGGCGCCAGCGATGGCATCGATCTGGCGCGGATTGTTCCCACTGCAAATGACAAAGTAATCAGCAATGGTTGTGACCTCCTGGATGTCCAGAATCATCACATCCGAGGCTTTTTTGTCCGAGGCGGTATCAGCCGCAACTCGTGCTAATTGAGCCGAATCTAATAAGACGCCTTCCACAAATTCTCCCTATTTCGTAGTGCGCTCACACAATGTTGTGTTGAGCGGCATATCCCGTTAAGTGTAAGCGCATTATAGCATGGACATGCCTCGTTTGTTAAGAGGGTAGTCCGAACCACTGCTCTCTGGTCGTATGCTGCGCAAGCCTCTGGCGATAGAGGATTTCTGCCCGCAGTTCGCCCAACGTACCCCAGCCTTCGGCCTCCACGTCATACTTGTGGATCGTCTCCTCGTTGCGTTCGCCAACCCAGATGAAGGCATCATCGGGAAGGTCTGTATATAATTCGACAACAGCGCGCAAAATCTCACGCACAACATCTTCAACGAAGCGTGGATGGCTATGCGCCTTGTTTACAAGGTAGAGTTCGTCCGGTCGTTTGAGTAATGAGTAGTTCTCTGAACTCATGGCGTTCTCTACCAGCACAACCAGGTCTCTGGCATCTATGGCCTGCTGCGTGCCGATCAGCAATGTCGCGCGACCGCGCTGGTTGTGTGTGGCAAGCGGCGTGACGGCGAGCATTTTCTCGATGATTTCATCCGCGATTCCCTCTTCTTGCAGGCGCAGGCGTGTATAAGAGCGTACCATATCCTGCGCGCACGGGCAGGCGACCATGCCCTCGACTTCGACGCCGATCATGCGCTTGCTGTGATCAGGCGTTGCCGACGCCTGCGCCAGCATGCCGTAGATTTCTTGCGTCTGGCGACCCGACACTGGCGTCCATTTCTGTAGTGGCAGGCTGGTGCGGATAGAAACCTCGGCGCGCGCTACGCGCTGTTTTTGCACCACCATCCGCGCTAAATGTTCCGCCAGCACTTCGATGCGCGGCCATAGTTCGGCGGCGCTTTCTTCAAGCACTTCTTCCAATGACTCGTTGAAGCGTGACATGTGAACGCCCGCTTGCGTCGGTTCCAGGTCAGCATACAGATCAAAGGTCGCGTCGAACTGTTGAGAGTGATCCTTGTCACCGATCAGCAGCGCCTTGCGGATGCCGACCACACCCGCCTTACCCAATCGCACATGGACAGTGGGTTGGCTACTCTGAATATCTCTATCTAGCGGGATACGCAAATCGGCGGCAATCTTTTTGACGCCATCCTGCGCAACGCTTCTCAGCAGTTCCTGTACCGTATGACCGCTGATAGGTTCAACCATATCAGGCGCGATCTCCGCCAGGGGGGCGAGTACAAAAGCGCGTTCCGCCATGCGCGGGTGCGGCACGATCAGATCGTTCTGCTTGATCTGTATATCGTCATAGAATATCAGATCGATATCGATGACGCGCGGGCCATCGCGGAACGTTGCTTCGCGCCCCAGCGCCGTCTCTATCGCTTTGGCTTGTTTCAGAAGCTCCCGTGGTGATTGATCGGTTTGCCCCTGACAGACCATATTGAGAAAAAGCGATTGATCAAGATATCCGACAGGCGCAGTTTCGTAGAGAGAAGATAGAGCGGTGATCTCCATGATGGCGCGCAATTGCTGCAAAGCCGCCGCCAGATTGCCGCGGCGATCACCCAGGTTGGACCCTAACGCCACATACACGGTATGCGTTATTGCTGGTTTATGTCCATTACTTGAAAATGTCGATGTTACTGTTGTGTCAATGCTCATAAAAAAAGAACCCCTTTGGTCGCGGTAAGATAGTCTCATACTGTGAAAACAAGGAACATGGTGCTGTTCATTCCCATCATTCCTATTATGCCAGCGTGATAGCCATATTTTCATATTCCATAGTGTGTACACGATAGAAGCGGCTACTTTTGAAACACCCAGACGTTGCTGAACACTGCCTCTGCTCCGCCAGGGTTGTCTCCGCCGACGAGGAGACCGATCAGCCCTGTGCTATAGGCCGCGTCGGTGTAATTCGTGATAATGAGTTGCTTGTTGACGTAAAAGCGAAAATCAGGGCCGTCGGCGATAACCAGGAGCGTATTCGTTTGCCCATAACCACTGGCGATGGCATTCGTGCGCGTCCAGTCGATCAACGTGAGCCAGTTGAGTGGGTTGTTTCCCCTGGCGCGGATGAAGCGATATTCACCTTCGCTGTTGAGTTCCAGCACATAGAACTCTTGCGCGGTGGGATTGAGCCGGAAGATCAGGCCGCACATACCACCGCGTAAGAGCTGCACCTGTACAGTAAAGATGGCGCTCGCGAATTGCTGCTGATTGGAGTAGCACCAGGCGACCGTATGTGCCGTATACATGCGTACATGATAGCCTTCCGGCGTGAAAAAGCACTGGTAGCCGTCGTTGATCCAGCCGCCGCCAGGAGTCGTCAGATCATCAGCGTAGAGGACATGGCCCGCGCCGAGAGCCGCGGTGATGCCAGCGGTTGCCTGCACTCGTGATTGCGCGGCCAGCGTCGCCTGCAACTGCACTTGCGTTTGAGCGGTCGCCGTCAGGTTGGTTGCCGCCTGCATGGTTCCCCGGCTGTTGATGGTTGGTGTTGGCATGGGGCGGCTATGTATGCCTTGCGCTTGCCAGATAATGCCAAGAGGAGTAGCGAGCGCCGCAATCAGGACAAGCGCAAGGGCGGCGATGAGAGTACTCATGCGGCGTTTGCGCGCCGGGTTGTGTAATTGGCGCACTTCCTTCGCTGTGTCGTCTGAGAGCAGCGATAGCGGCAGTTTTGATTTGCCAACCAGCGGAAAGAGCAGTGGCGCGGTGGTAGGATGTCTGAGTGAAGCTGCGGCTGTCAGCGCGGAACGAGAGTCGCCAATAATTGTTTGCTGCGTGGGAACAGAGTTTTGATCATTATCCGGCGTGCCAGGCCCGGCCACCTGGATGCTGGACAGCGCGTGTTCGTGCTGGATGGCTTCCCAGAAGGCAGTAGGAAACAGTTGGGCTTGTTGATAGCGCTCCTCCGGGTCTTTCGCCAACGCCTTGAGGATGACATCTTCAATGCTCTGCGGTATTTCGCTGTTGAGTTCGCGCGGCGGCGCTGGCTGTACCTGAATATGCTTTAAAGAGACTGCGACCGGCGATTCCGCCGTGAAAGGCACGCACCCGGTCAGCATTTGATAGGAGATGACGCCGAGGGAGTAGATATCGCTGCGATAATCATTGACGCCGTTCGATTGTTCCGGGGCCATGTATTCAGGCGTGCCGATCATGGCGCCGAAGTTGGTCAGCGCCTCCGCGCCTTGCATGGCTTTTGCCAGACCGAAATCGACCAGATAGGCATAGCCGTCCGGACGTAACAGGATATTGGAAGGTTTGACGTCCCGGTGTACAACGCCCTGATCATGGGCGTATTGCAGCGCCGCGCCGATCTGATCGATAAAGCTGCCGGTTTCTTCGAGGGTCAAAATTTTTCGCTTCAACAGGTAATCGCGCAGCGTCCCGCCCTCGACATAGGGCATCACGAGATAATACCACGGGCGCTGCTCGCCATAATCATAAAGCGGCAGAATGTGATCATGTGAGAGCGTGCCAACGGCAAGCGCTTCGCGCTCAAAGCGCCGGATGAATGACTCATCGCGTCCGTAAAGAACCTTGATCGCGACTTGCCGTCGCACGCGCCGATCATAACTGAGGTAGACCTCTGCCATTCCTCCTTGAGCGATACGCCGCCGCAGCTCGTATCGTCCCAATGTCCACCCTTCTATCCCTTTCATATCGTCACTTTCTCCACCACCACCGCCACATCACCACTGTTGTTCCCAATCACGGTTTCCTGGCAAAATGTCTTCCCATTGTAAACGTCTTAACGTGCTGTCCAGTAGCGTTCCAGGTGAACCGTTTGTACCGGGCGAATGCTGTGCGTATATTCCTCCATGCTCCGATGCATGGTCGCTTTGTCGGCGAAGTTCAACGCCGTTTGTGTTGCATAGCAGTCCGCTGCTTCCAGGCGCAGGGGCAGCATCTCGGACATTTCCACGTAAGCCGGGTCTAACGCGCCGCCCAGTTCGTCTAGCCGCTCCTCTAACGCGCCATCTTGCAAAATATACGGGAAATCTTCGTAGAACTTGACGTTCGCGCCGCCCCGCGCCAGCCGATCTACCGCTGATGTTACGATCTGATGATCAACGTGACGTCCGATGCCAAGCGGCGTGTACCAGACAGCATCTGGGAAGCGTTCGCTGACTGCCAGCAAATCTTGGACGAGTTGCTTTTCGATCCACATATCCGCCGGGTGAACTTCTCCGCCTATAATTTGCTCGTCACTCGTGTAATAGGGCGGATCACCACGATAGAGTGCGTCCAGGTAATCGAGCCAAAGATAGTCGGAAGACAGCACACCGAGGGCTCTGGCATCTTCTTTGCGCCGCGCGGTTACCAGATTGTGGGGACTCAAATTGCTGGCCTGCATTCTCCGCTGGACATCTTGCGCGAAGGGGCCGGGTTGCCAATCCTCGGCTGGCAAACCGCCAAAGACGGTAATCACCAGTGGGCGCAGTCCATTGCTGGCCTGCACACCAAGCGTTCCGCCGCAGGAATACACCACATCATCGAAATGCGGCGAGAGAAAAATATGTCGAGAATCTTTGGTGATCTCTTTGAGACTGGTTAATTGCACAAGCACACTCCTTGTCCATCGTGATACATATCGCTATGCATACTATAACGTAAAAATAAAGAATGATCACGCGGATGTCACCCATAAGTATAGCCGATGAGGGCAAGAGCATAAACGCCGATAGTTACAGGGTCTTTCATCCGTTCGGCGACATTCCCCAAAAAAGACGGAGATCCATTCATGGCAGCCTGACGCCTTCCGGCGCGTAATCCAGCAGGCCGTCTTTTGCCAATCCCTCGACCAACTGTTGGAGCCAGGGCAGATCATCGTCGCCAAACTCCTGCTTGATATGCGTTCCTAACACCGCGAGCGAAATTCGGCTGTCTGGTGGCTGGGAACGCAGCAGATCGATGATGCGCCCGCGAAAATAGCGATTGCTGCTGGTAAACGGCAGCGCCTGGTAGTTAGCTTTCTTCTCGGCCACTTTGCGCACCTGCCGCAGAACGGCTCCGGTGGGAAAGAGGCTGTGCTGTCCCATCTCAGCATAGGCGCGACAGGCCGCCTGTATTGGACAGTGTTCGCAGCGCGGCGCGGCGCTGGTGCAGATGGTCGCGCCGAGGTCCATCAACGCCTGGTTCCAGTTATATGCCTCGCCTGGCGGCAGCGCGTGTTCAGCGAAAGTGAGCATCTGGGCATCGTTCAACATTGGCCGCGGGTATTCCAGGCCAAAGAAGACGCGATGCAGCACGCGGCGAATGTTCGTATCCACCGTCGCGACCTGCTGGCGATACGCGAAGCAGGCGACAGCGCCCGCCGTGTAGCGACCGATGCCTTTCAGTTTGATCAATTCTTCGATGGTCGCGGGAACGCGGCCAGCATATTCCTGAACGATCTGGCGAGCGATGGCTTGTAAGTTGACGGCGCGCCGGTTGTAGCCCAGCGGAACCCAGGCCGAAATAACCGCCGCGGTCGGCGCGTCAGCCAGGTCTTGCAGGGTAGGGAATGTCTCAAGAAACTGCCGATACTTTGGTATCACGCGCTCAACCTGTGTCTGCTGGAGCATGATCTCCGAGACCAGTACCGCGTAGGGGTCGCTCGTCCCGCGCCAGGGCAAGTCACGCCCCGCCGCGGCATACCATTGCAATAAATACTCGTGAACCCGCGCGCTCAGTTCAGGCGCGGGCAGTATGAAAAGAGCAGTTGGCTGGGATGCTTTGCTCATGCCGCTCAGGAGGTCGCACGCTGAGGAGTGGACTCGGCCCCGACCGCTTGCCCATCCTGGGTTGCCTGCGCTTCACTTCGCTGCCGGCGCCTGAGAGAAAATAGCGTATCGCCGCCTTCTTGCCAGCATCTTGCGTCGGGCGCGGGTAAATTCTCACAGAGAATCCAGTCGTCGGCGTCCTTCAGCACATGTCCCTTGATACATTTGGCGTACATAATGTGATCATTCAAATCGGGATCGTCTGCTTTCACTTGCGGCGACGCAATTTTTGGTACGAAAAACTTACACCAGGACACTATTTTGTACCTTCCTTGTTTTCAATGTGTTGACCCGCTAAATGGGTCTACCCTCTCCAATAATGAGAGCAATGTGGAAAGAATGCTCTCATTATAGCGCATAACCCATAGGGGCGCAATGAATTGCGTCCGCGAGACGCTTCATGATACTCGCCGTGGCACGCTGAACCCACGCTCACGAACGCTGCGTAATGACGCGCACCAGCCACCAACTGCCCGTTTGCACGGCCAGGATCAGATACACCCAGACCCAAACCTCGCCCAGTACACCATAGCTGGCGGTCATGGCAAGGAAGAAGAGGCAGGCGACGGCGGAAAGTTGCGTCAAGCGCCAGTTACGCCAGCGCCAGCGAAAATCCCAGCGGCGCGCATCATGATAGTGCCAGAGAACGACTCCGGCAGAAGTCGCCAGAGTGACTGTTCCCGCGATACCAAATATGATTAAGAGCATGGAAAGTACCTGGATCAGCATGGTCTATCTGTCCTGGCATCACTACCGGATCGCCAATATCTTCTCATATGCCTGCTCAAATCCCTGCATATCTATTATAGTGTAGGATAGCCCCATGTTATCAACCCGTCGTGTTATATACTGAGGGCAAGCGACTGATCGCTGATACTTTTTCGTGGAGTGGTTTGTGATAACAGAAACATTGCAGGTGATCGACGTAGAGTCGTCCTTGTGGCCCGCGTTGCGGCCATTGATAGATGCCGCGCTGCGGCTGGAAAACAACGATAGAGATGATGCCTGGCATGGTTGGGACAAACATACGATTGAAACGTTTCTCCAATTGCTGCCGGAGAAATGTAGCCTTGTGGTCGGCGTCTGGGAGCTGTTGCCGCCTGTTGAGGGCGAAGTTTTTGGGGAAGAGCGCCTGGCGTTGGGCTGCGCGTGTGAGGTTCTGGCAGGCGAAATACAAGCGATTTATAGCTTCGAAGCTCTCGCTGAAGCTGGCCTGAAGCCGGTCGCGCAACTTGAGCCGGGCCTGTCCGACGCGCTCGAAATCATGCGCGCCGCGAAGAAAATCATTGCTCCCGTGGCCTGGGCGCTCTTTACCGACCGCGACACATGGAATGAATGGGTCTATGACGGTGACGAGCGGCAGGCCGATAAGGCGCAGCAGTTGGCAGCCTTCGCGCGCCAGGGGCGTTGTGTGCTGCTGGGCAGCCAGGCGGGCCATGCACATCATTACGGGAGCGACTGACGATGGATACTGAATCTTCTCTGGTATGGAACCCGCTATTGCGTCAGTACGTCGTCAACGCGCCGCACCGTATGAACCGGCGTGAAGGTACGACGATCTGTCCCTTCTGCGCCGATATCAGTGAGGGGAGAATTGGTCCTGATACTCGCGTCTGGCTGCATCCGAACGACTTCCCGCCCCTACAGCCGCCTATCGGCGAAGCCTACGTGGTGATTTATAGCCGCGATCACGCCCGCCAGTTCACGCAGTTGAGCGTTGACGAGGTGAGCGCCGTCACGCATCTCTGGCGCGATCTGTACAACGATCTTTCCGCGCGTTACGCGGCGGTGATGATCTTCGAGAATAGCGGCGAAGCTATCGGACAGACGCAACATCACCCGCACGGGCAAGCATTTGGCGTCGCGATCATTCCTCCGACGTTAGAGCGTGAGATGGAGACGGTTACTCAGGACGACGCGGCTGGTCGTGGTTGCCCTTTCTGTCGTGTGCGGGCTGAACTTTTCAGGGAGGTATACGAGGTCGCAGCGAATGCCACCTGGCAGGCATTTTTGCCGCCCTACGCGCGCTATCCCTATGAAACACATCTTTACCCCAGGCGGCACGCGGCGCATCTCGGTTTAATGAGCGCTGAAGAACTGCGCGATCTGGCGGATATCTTGCTGCGTGTCGTGAGCGGCTACAACGCTCTCCTGGATGGCGCGATGGCTCCCATGCCCTATCTGTTTGGCATTCACCAGCTTGCTGATGAACGTTTCCATCTTCACGTCGAGATCAAAGCTATCAGGCGCGCGCCGGGCAAACTGAAACATGCCGCCTCCGCCGAGTCTATTTGGGAACTCTGGATGAATGATTCTCTACCGTCACAGAAGGCACAAGAACTGCGCGATGCTATAGCAAAGGTGCTACCTCATGAAAGATGATGTTATGAGGTTTCCCGCTCCTGCTCTGGACGCGCTGGTTACATTTCCTGGCGTTTTCGCGGATGCTCAAACCTATACTTCCCCAATTGGCGCGGCGTGGGCGCCGGGGCGCGTTAACCTGATCGGCGAGCATACGGACTATAACGATGGCTTCGTCTTACCTATTGCCGTTGATCGTGTCGCGGCCTTCGCCGGGCGGGCGCGCGCTGATGACATTGTGCGGCTCTGGTCAACGCACTTGCAAGAATATGCCGAGTTTTCGCTGGTCGGGCTGCCCGCGGCGTTCGAGATCAGGAAAGCGACGCTGCCGGGATGGGCGCGCTACATTCTGGGCGTGATGGCGGAACTGATACGGGCTGGCATTGTCGTGCCTGGCTTCGATGCCGTGGTCGGTGGCGATGTGCCATTGGGAGGCGGCATGAGTTCGTCGGCGGCCCTTGAGGTGGCGACGGCTCAGGCGTGCGCGCTCTTTTCGCGAGGCCAGTTTACCATTGGCGCTGCATCGGCTACGTTAACGCCCATGCAAGTCGCGCAGTTGTGCCAGAGGGCCGAACATGCCGCGTCCGGCGTGCAGTCCGGTATTCTCGACCAGGCAGCGTCGTGCCTGGGGCAGCCCGGTAAAGCTATCCTGATCGATTGTCGCTCGCTTGAATACCGTTACTATCCCTTCGACGCGCCCGGCCTCTCGCTGGTGGTCATCGATACCGGCGTGCGCCGCGAACTGGCCTCGTCCGGCTATAACGAGCGGCGCAGGCAGTGCGAAGCGGCCGCGCAACTGTTGCGCGAGATCATCGCGCGCGCCGAGCCGAATAACAAAGCCGCGCGCGCTATCCGTGCCTTACGTGATATCACGCCGGAACAGTTTAGCCGCTACGGCCCGCAGTTGCCGGAAGTATTGCGCAAGCGCGCGGGCTATATCATCGCCGAAAACGCGCGCGTTCACGAGACCATCGACCTGCTACAGCGCGGCGCATTTGATGAGATAGGCGAACTACTCTGGCAATCGCACGCCGGTCTGCGCGACGAGTACGAGGTCAGTTGCCAGGAACTCGACGCGCTCGTCGAGATCGCGCGCGGCGTACCTGGTGTGCTGGGGGCGCGAATGCTCGGCGGCGGCTTCGGCGGCTGCACCATCAACCTCGTCCGCAACGAAGCC
Organism: Ktedonobacteraceae bacterium; assembly: GCA_035533955.1. Classification (GTDB taxonomy): domain Bacteria; phylum Chloroflexota; class Ktedonobacteria; order Ktedonobacterales; family Ktedonobacteraceae; genus CADDZH01. Next base: position 14,120 of record DATLSW010000461.1, read on the forward strand.
ATTGATACCCTGCGACAAGCTGTGAACGAACAATACCCGGTGCGTGCCGGACGCCAGGCAAGCATCTATATCGCGCGCGCCGCTGGTGGGCCTGGGTATAAGTGGGTCAAGTAATGTTTCCTGAATGTAGCAACAATAGTTATTTCTGCGCCAGGATTATCAAACAAACCTGCTTTTCGATGTTCGAGCGCACAAACTCCTCGGAGTGATATTCTTCAGGTAATTCACGCAAAGGGATATCCATCACTT
>DATLSW010000462.1:0-6826 GCA_035533955.1 Ktedonobacteraceae bacterium
TGAGATTAGCCCCCATGTGCTGGGCTATATTTTTGAAAAGTATATCAATCAGAAATCTTTTGGCGCGTATTATACTCGTCCAGAAATCACCGCGTATCTTTGCGAGCGCACCATTCACAAGTTGATACTGGAAAAGATCAACGCTACCAGCAGCGCTGGTGCGGGCAGAAAGCACGCGTTCGAGACGATTGAGGAACTGCTCATGAATCTCGACGCTCGCCTGTGCCGCGAACTGCTCGATATCCTGCCCAAAATCTCTCTCCTTGATCCTGCCTGCGGCTCCGGGGCATTTCTTGTGTCGGCTATGAATACGCTCATTAAAGTTTACGGTGCGATCACCGGCAAAATCGAGTACTTGAGCGACGCTTATTTGACGGCCTGGCTGCAAACGGCGCGTGCTGAACACCGTAGTTTGAGCTATTACATCAAGAAGAAAATCATTGCCGAAAACCTGTTTGGCGTCGATATTATGGAAGAGGCTACCGAAATAGCCAGATTACGACTCTTTCTCGCGCTGGTCTCTGCGGCCCAGTCAGTCGATCAGTTAGAGCCGCTGCCAAATATCGACTTCAATATCCTGCACGGCAATTCTTTGATTGGTTTTCTGCATGTCAATGAAGAAGTCTATGATCAGCGACAGGTGCAACTGAACCTTTTTCAGAAGCGTTTTCAAGAGGTGGTGGATGAGAAAAATCGACAGATTCAGGCATACAAAAGTACGTCACAATATACGAAGGATTTACGCGCGCTGCGTGATACCATCCAGGATCAGCGTGAAGAAGCGATGGCGAACCTGAACGAATTGCTTCTGGATGAGTTTAAGCAACTGGGTATAAAATACGAGCAGGCGACATGGGATATCAGCAAGAACGCTGATGGCAGATCGGTAAAACGCGCCGTCACCGTTGCTGATATCGCGGGATTGCAACCGTTTCATTGGGGCTACGAGTTCGATCAGGTGATGAACCAGCGCGGAGGTTTTGATGTGATCATCACCAATCCGCCCTGGGAAATTCTCAAGCCGCAGGCAAAGGAGTTCTTTGCGCTCCATTCTAAACTGGTCAGTAAAAACAAGATGCGTATCGAGGATTTTGAGACGGAGCGCACCAAACTGCTGCGGGACGCCGAAATTCGCGCCGCGTGGCTTGATTATCAAAGTACCATCCCCTATCAGAGCGCCTATTTTCGCGCCGCGCCAGCATATCGCAATCAAAGCGCGACCGTGAATGGCAAAAAAACAGGCACAGATATCAACCTTTACAAACTCTTTACTGAGCAGTGCTACAACTTGCTGCGCGAGGGCGGGCAATGCGGTATTGTTATTCCGAGCGGTATCTATACCGATCTTGGCGCGAAGCAACTGCGCGAAATGCTCTTCACACGGGCAGAAGTGACAGGGCTGTTCTGTTTTGAAAACCGCCAAACTATCTTTGAAAATGTTGATAGCCGTTTCAAATTTGTCGCGTTGACTTACGAAAAGGGAGGCCAGACAGCGACCTTTCCTGCTGCTTTCATGCGCCAGGATGCCGGGGAACTGGAACGTTTCCCCAAAAAGGGAGCGTTGACCATTTCCATCGATCTGATTCGCCGTCTCTCTCCCGATTCACTCTCGGTTATGGAGTTCAAGAGCGAAATGGATGTGGCGATTGCTCAGAAAATGCTGAAGAATCCCCTGCTTGGCGAGAAGCAGAGAGGGACATGGAATCTCGTACTTACTCGTGAATTTGATATGACCAACGACAGCAATCTCTTCAAAACTGAAGCTGAACCTGATCGTTTATCTTTGTATGAGGGGAAGATGATTCATCAGTTTACGCATCAATGGGGAAAACCTCGTTATTGGGTGAACGAAAAGGAAGGGCGAACAGCATTACTGAAACGGAAAGCTGATATCGGGCAACAACTAGACTATCAGTTTTATCGTTTAGGCTATCGAGGAATAGGGCGTACAACCGATCAAAGGGCGTTGATAGCAACTGTTCTACCTGCTTATATATTCGCGGGCAATTCGTTAATTGTCTCGCGCCGGATTGATCCTGGTGATGGCAATTACGAGCTGGTTGATGATAGTCAGATGTTGTTTGTGACCTCGATAATGAATAGTTATATCGCTGACTATTTTATTGGTCAGAAAATCTCGGCCAATCTCAACATGTTTTACATTTACCAGCTACCTGTCCCGCGTCTTACGAAGCAAGATTTTGTTTTTACGATGATAGTGCAACGAACAGCACGACTTGTTTGTACAACGCCTGAATTCAAAGCGCTATGGGAAAGCATATTTCCAGCTTCAACCTGGCTTCCAGGCTTAGCTGCTATTGAAACTGCTGACCGGGCTAAGGTACGTGCTGAACTAGACGGGCTGATAGCCCATCTTTATGGATTGACTGAGGAGGAGTTTCAGCACATTCTTGGCACATTTCCTCTGGTCGAAGAAAATGTAAAAGAAGCAGCCCTTGAAACTTATCGATATATCAATCGGCCTCTACGTATTGCCCATATCTTTTGATTGTGTTAGAATGTCCCACACGAACATCTGTACAAAGAAAGGATCATAGGATGGCGGCAACGGCACAAAAGATCGACACATTGTATTGGAGCAGCGTTCCCGGCCCGCGCGGAACTTGCGTGATCATGGCGACAGAGGCGGGCGTCTGCTGGACGGGGACGCCAGGGATAACGGCGGATTCTGGCTTCGCGTGGCTGGAACGCCGCGGTAAACTGGCGTATGAGCGCGCCGTCGAGCGTGAAGCAATCGCGCCGCTCAGGCAGGCGGTGGACGAGATGCGCCGCTATTTCGCGGGCGAGCGCGTGCAATTCGCCTGCCCGCTCGACTTGCGCGGTACGCCCTTCCAGGTTGCCGTGTGGCAGGAGATGTATCGTATCCCCTACGGAGAGACGCGCACCTATGGCGAACTCGCGCGCATTCTGGGACGACCGCAAGCGCCTCGCGCCGTGGGTGCGGCCTCGGCGGCCAATCCCGTCGCGGTCATCGTGCCGTGCCATCGCGTTGTCGGCAGCGACGGCTCGCTCACAGGTTATGGTGGCGGCCTGCCGACGAAAGCATGGCTGCTGGCCCTGGAGCAAGGCAAATTTAGCCTATGAGATATCCATGCCCGTTTAATAGTTTCCGGCTTGCGTCATGAAAATCTTGAGCAGGCCGCGAATGAGCAGCGTGGCGACGGCAAGATCAATGATCGCCATCACGATAAAAAGCCAGCCAACATAGTGTGTGGCCGCGCTGGAATCGAGCGAGTTGACGAACAGAGGAACGAGAATAATTAACGGGATGGCGAAAAGCGCCAGGCAGAGCAGCACGACAAAGCCGGGCAAGATGACGCGGAAAGCGCCAGAGTCGCGTAAGTTCTCCGTCTTTGCCGTGCCATAGGCTTCGCGGTGTTCGATGCCGATTGACTCTGACACGCTGGTCGTCGCGGTCGCTGTTCCTGTAGCCGCCTGCTGGTCGGCTGTGTTGCTAGATGTATCATCCATAATACGTATAACTCCTCTAAAATGATGGTCTGTTCTCAGTTTTTTGTGGCGTCGTCGCCCAGAGCAAGCAAGTATTCTTCAACTTCGCCCGCTGTCTGCAAGCCATACACTTTATGAATAGCTTGTCGCAAGATATCTGTATCCTTGATCAGATTCGTTTGCTCTTTTGCCAGATCAACAAGCATTGGGTAGCGAACCTCCAGGAAGTCAATGAGCATCTCGCGAAGAGTTCTTTCGCGTTCTTCCTCGCGCCCTTCCTCGCGTCCTTCTTGTAAAATCCCCTGGTAGGTCCAGGAATCTTCCATTTCTTTCTTGTACATTGCAAACCTCTCAGTCAGCCATTCGTGGTCGTGTCTCTTGGTGAACGTCAGACCGGCGAACGCGTAGGCGAATGCCAGCAAGTCGAACCTGCGACTGGCCGCGAGTCGCTCGATCATGGCCTCGACGACCTCGCGGCGGTTGCCATCGCGCATCAAGGTGACTAACGGCAGCAAACCCTCCATGCTCGGTTGAAAGAACAGCTCGGCGGACAATTCCCAGAGCTTGATGGCCTGGTAGAAGAAGGCGTGGACTGGTTCCCCATTCGGCAGCCTTTGAATATAGGGAGACTCCACCGTCTTGCGCTCTTTGCGCAGGTAGATGACGACAGACATCACGACCATGTCGTTGTTGACACTGGTGGTCGAGTTGTATTCCCAAAGCCGCTTGCCCATCTCATCGTCGCCGCGCCGTTGAAATTCGACGTGCAAGATAATCTTCTGACCATACCAAATTATAACATACATCAGGTCGGTAATGAGCGTGCGCGTTTTCAATTCGGGTGAGAGTTCGCGCACCATGATAGCGCCGGGTGTGAGCCAGTTGAGGAAGTGCTGCGGGTTGGCGGCAAACATGCGTTTCATGATGTCGTCCCAAACTTTTGCTATAGATGACGTTCCCCCCAGATATTGATGAAGTGGGACAAGTGTACCATACTTCAATCCACCATTGCAATTCTTCGCGTTTTCCGCTATGCTGCATGTAAGCAACGTAAGGGGAGGTTATGTGGCGGCGCAATGCATTGCGCCGCCACATTTCCTGGCTCGCTGCATCGGTCAGAGAGTAAAGAGCATGGCATCAAAGCATACATCGCAACAACCAGATACGGCAGTGAGAGGTACGCGCGCGCCCATCTCGTGGTGGAGTTGGCGACCGGGGATCAGGCCGCGCTCAGCTATGCTCATTGGCTGGCCGATCGCTTTTGTCGCGCTGCTGATGCTGTGTGTCGGACTGTTCACGCTAGTGTTGGGTATCCTGGACACGAACGCGCCGCCGCGGCGCGTCCCCGGCACGGTAGTCAGCCACGGCAGCAACATTATTGGGCAACTGTACGTCGATATTCGCCTGCACGCGCCGGATTTCCCCTCGGTCGTTGCGCTGACCGTCACACAGACGCAGTCGCGGATGATACATAATAGCGATGGCGTCTTCGCCGATTATTCGCCCCATTTGCAGGTATTGTATGCTCTGGAAGATGGCGAACAGGTCTATCTTTTGCCGGGAGCCAGCGTCACGGACAGTATGTTTGGGGCTGCCGCGCTGCTGTTGTTCGGCCTGCTCCTGTTTCCTTACCCGGCGATTCTGGCCTCCTGGGGATGGCGCGACCTGCTGGCGGAGTCCGGCAAGCTGGGAGAGCGCAATAGAGCAAGGGCGCGCGTGGCGGGTTTGCGCGCCGCGTCCCAGGAATTGGGATCGAGTATGAGACGACCAGGGTTGACCTCGCGTTTCTCGCGTTCTTCCTGGTGCGGCGTCGCGCTGGTTCCGCTTGATACTGCGCTCGATGAGCGGCAGTGCCTCGTGACGTTCAGTATCAGCCGTGAGACTTGCGAGCGTTTGCATGAAGGCGACGTAGTGGAGATCGTCTACGCGCCGCACCTGCACTATGTTTACCGTCTGGAGCGGGTGGCAACGGATGAATAGGCAGGGACTGGCGCAGGCATGGCGGCGCGAACAGGGCATACAGGGAATCACGGCACGCGCCCTTGATCTGCTCTTTCCGCCGCGCTGCGCTGGCTGCCGCAAAAGCGGTTCAGTTCTCTGCTCGGCATGTCTACAGCAGTGCGCGCCGATAACGCAGCCGTTTTGTCTGCGCTGCGGTATGCCGTTGCCGTCGCCAGGGTTATGTCGCCGCTGCAAAATGGATCCTCTCAGCTTGAGCGGCCTGCGCGCGGCGTATATCTACCAGGGAACGCTGCGTTCGTGCATCCACGCGCTTAAGTATGGCGGCAACCGGCGGCTGGCCGGGCCGTTGGGTACGCTGCTGGCGCGAGCGTATCGCGATTTTGACTTGCGCGCGGATATGATTGTGCCTGTGCCGCTGCACAGCGAGCGACAGCGCCTGCGCGGCTTCAATCATGCCCGGATGTTGGCGGAGGTGTGCGCGGCCTCGGCAGGCGTGCCGCTGCGCGACGATGTGCTGGTGCGCGAGCGGGCGACGGCGGCGCAGGCCGAACTCACGGCGAGCGAGCGCCGCCAGAACGTAGAGGGCGCGTTTCGTTGTTTGCCCGCGTGGAGCGCCGATAAACTGTACGGGTGTAGTATACTCTCTCCAATTACCGCTGCAAAGAGCGGGGAAGTTCCTACCGCATCCTGAGCAGCTTCATCGGCCTCTTGAGCCACGCGACACGATTCTGCGATTCAGGCGATGGTCCGCCGATGTCCGTGATTGTGCACGGATGTTTTTCGGCTCTGCTGTCAACATTGCTGTCAAACACCTCTCGCTTGCTTATGAAATCGGTGGCATCATCCGTCAGAGATCAGCGACTCAGGAAAAGGAGACGGCTCTGGATCATCAACTGCCCTGTCTGTCCAATGGGGAGTACCCTGCGAGCTGTGTCAGCGGATAGGGAATACCCTCCCACGCTCTTCGTGCGTCAGCATCCCCGCTTCGAATATGGCTCATGGCCGGACGGACTGTACACGGACATACAGCTGCGACGGATGCACATGAAGCGCCGCGCTGGTGCAAAAGTACCCCTGCTGGGGCTGCGCGAGGTATGATGGCAGCCATGGGCAATTCCCCTCGGGCGTCACAGGCGGCTACTGCGCTGACTCCTGACCCCAGATTCGCCATCGCACGCGGCAAGCGCATCTCTGCGCCTGGGCCAACGACTACGCTCTCCGACGTTCTTTCGTGATTCTGGATAGTAAAACGACGGGCCTTGACTGGAACAATCTGGAAGAAATCATCGAACTGGTCCTGGTCCACTCATCTGGCGCGGTGCTGTTCTCGTCGCTTCTCCAGACACAGAACCCTTATTGATCTGACTTTGCCACAGGGATCACGAGTGAGATG
>DATLSW010000463.1:0-5428 GCA_035533955.1 Ktedonobacteraceae bacterium
CCAAAAGCCAGCCACGCGGCAGCGCCGCCAACGACGGCGGTTCCCAGCAGGCCCGCCACAAAGGCGCGCCGCGTGATGCCCGTCTTCTGCTGCTGGCGCTGCCTGTAGACAGGGGCCGCGCTCTTTTGGGCAGGAGGCGACACAGGCAGCGGTGTCATCGGCAGAGACGGTGGTGTACTCGGAGCCATTGCCGCCTGTCTCGCTCCAACGAGCGGCACGGGCTGGGGAAACTGCATGGCCGGCGGCGACGGCTGTGAGATCGGCGGCGCGGGCGCTACGCTTTTGGCAACGGGAAACATGGGCGCTGCCGACCTCTGCTGCGCTTCTTGCAACTCTTTGATAAAGTGTGCGACACCAGGAAAACGTTGAGCAGGGTTCTTCGCCAGAGCGATAAAGAGCGTTTCTTCGACCGCGCGTGATATCCCTGGAATGTTTGGATACAATGACGGCGGCAGCGCGCTTCTGTGTTGTCGCGCGATTTCGGCATATGATCCTCGGAACGGCAGTTTGCCGCTGAGCCATTCGTAGATTACCACCGCCAGCCCATACTGGTCGCTGGCAGGAACAGCTCTCCCTTCGATCTGCTCAGGCGCTATATAGCCCAGGCTTTCTACGACCGCCTGTTTTGTCAGCACGAGCGGTTGTTGTGTGTTGCGGTCAATAGTATCGATGCCAAAATTGCTCAACAGCACGCGCTGCTGGTTGTCGAGCAGGATATTTGCGGGTTGTACATGTTTGTGTACGATGCCCTTGTTATGCGCGTACTGCAATGCCTCAGCGATGGGATTGAGTGAAGGCAGAAAGTTTACCAGCGGTTGCGGCGTACCGCGCCCGTCGCGCTGCTGCAAGGCGACATGCGGCACATACTCCATAACCACAAAAGGTACAAGTTCGTCAACATCAGCAGCGCGCACAGGCAAGATATTGGGATGATGAAGTTCGCTCAACATCCGCGCCTGCCTGAGAAAATCCTTGACCAGCGCCGTTTCCAGGCGCGTTTCCCAGATTTTCAGCATATACGGTGTCTGGCGCTGCACATGCTCTCCCAGATAGGTTCCTGACGATCTCCCCAGCGCGAGAGCGCGCACCAGCCGATAGTCTCCCAATTGTTGTCCTGTACGATCAATCGTTCTGCTGTTGCTTTGCATACTATTCGGCATAAACATACTCTTTCATTCTCCAGGCATACATACCGTATAAGCTGGCCTTCTATTGATCGGTGAGATGAGATAGCGAGAGATATAGTGATATGCCCATCTCAATCTACAGAGAAGACGTGAGCAATAAGCATTTTCGGGACTTCATTCTCATATTTGCTTAGAGGTTACCATGAAGGGGAAACAAACGCAGTTAAAGGAGACACAAAAGGGTGATAACATAGGTCACAAGGGGCGTCGGAACATCCAGCGGAAAGCCTGGCATTGTGGCGGCGCAATGCATTGCGCCAGAATTGATAGCAGAGGCTGACTGGCGCAATGCATTGCACCGCCACAACTACCCCTACATTTCTTTGCGCGAATATTCGGCGGGAGCAAAGAAGACCAGAACGGTGAGGTCTTCGCTAATGCTATGAAAGCGGTGTTCGACATGCGCCGCGACGAAGACGAGCGAGCCAGCGGCGATGGCTCTATCCTCGTGATCCACGCGGATCTGCGCCCGGCCCTGCACAACATAGTATAGTTCGTCCTCGGTGTGCGGCTCTTGCGGATCAACGCTCCCGGCAGCGAGCTGATACAGCCCCGCGCTCATGGCAGGAACGCGCAGGAATTCGTGGTAAAGTTCTCCCGACCGCTCGCGCGCCACAACCAGGTCGGATAGCGAAAAAGCGTCCATGATCACCCTCCTCGGAGAACAGAATATCACACAGGGAATACCACGATGTGGCGTTATGCTGGCCCCTACGCGGTCCGCGCTAACTCAGGATCGGAGGAGGACGAACGCTCTGGCAACGCCGCGGCGTTCAGACTCTCCTGCATATCAAGCACACGGATGAACGCGGACACTACCACTGGATCGAACTGGCTGCCGGAACAACGCTGGAGTTCTATTCTAACGTCAACAGGCGCTCTGGTAAGCATTAGTACTTAAAGCGATGACTCCCAACAGCAGCGGGATCAGTATGCCAGAAGCCAACCGCTTCGCAATGCGCAGCCACATCCATTTCCCGCATATCCCTTCACATCATAGCGGGAAGCTATGTTGCTGTCCCGCGAGATCAATAAGGACACGCTCTCTTGCCATCGGCTTTCCGGCGAAACGGTCAACGAACCAATCGGCGATGATATTCATCCATTGCGGCCCTAGCGCAGCAGCCGATCCTCCGCCTACGCCATGACGTTCCCCCTGGTAAACGACCAGCTTCTTCGGCACCGTGATCTCCTCAAATAGCTGATAGGTATACTCAATGGGACTGAGTTCGTCATCCTCGCCCGCCACTACCAGGTAGGGACTTTTCACCTCGGCCCCGTTGAGGCGTAATCCTGCGGCAAACTGATCGAATTCCGCTTCGTCTTCGTAACCCGCCATATACATAAAGCGCAGTTTGAACGTAGGCGAAGCCATATTAAAGATCGTATGTCCCCCTGGCTCGTGGCAGACGAAGGCGACAGCGCATCCGCGCAAACCAGCATCGATCGAGGCAACCTGCGTCGCGAAGTACGAACCAAAACTTATGCCGTAGACAGCGAGGCGATCTGCATCTATCTCCGGCCGCTGGCGCAGCCAATCGAGCGCGACGCGACCAACCTCTTTGAAATTGTCTGTGGTGACGTGAATATCACGGACACAACATTCTCCCTGCCCAGGCCCATCAATGGCGAGACTTGCCATGCCCCGGCTCAGAATTTTATCGCCATACATCGCGTGCAAGATCTCTTTTGATCCATCCATACCATCGATGGAAAGAACGCAGGGAACTTTCTCGCCATGCCAATCAAACGGCAGGTGAAAATAGGCAGGTAGAGAACTATCGCCGAAGGGGATTTCGACGCGCTCGATCTTGTGCGGGGCATAGGCGATGAACTTTTTGTAGCACTCAACCTTGCGTTCGTTGAAGAGGAGATTTTCCCTGTTATTCTCGAAAATGGGCCATTGCGCGCTCGCCCAAAGCAGGGAGGCGATAAAATAGGATTCGCGGGCCGCTACGAAATGACCCTCGGACTCATAGCCAGCGGCAGTTTGCTCGCGCCGCCGGGCTGCTGTAGCGAACTGTGGCGCGATGTCAGCGAACTTCTTGACACGTTGCCGCACGACATTGAAATCATAGAATGCCTCTGGACCACACGGCCCGAGGGTATAGCCAATACGCGCCTGATCCCATTCTACGCCCACGCTCTGGATGATATTGTCCAGAATCCAGCGCTGTTCTTGCCAGCGTTTGGTGCGACGCTCCACAGGAATGGTCATAACATCCTCCTTTACCTGGCTATGTCATTACCAGTAGGTGACACAATAACGTGATCGTCCTATCTCCTAAAGTGTATCACAGCCACATACGCAAAGGGTACGGCCAGAAATGCTGCCAGGGCGCACATGCTACAACCCTTTCTCCTCTGAATCGTAGAGAATGAAAGCAGGGCAGTCAACCCGTTCAAGTGAGAAAGATGGAACAGATGCAAACACAAAGCTACAAAGAGCCGCTCCACGCTCCTTTCAAGTGGTATCGCACAATGCGCGCCGCGTAATCGTCACGTCGCCTTCGGGCGGGGCATCCATTTCTGCCTGGGCGCTCCCCTGGCGCGCCTGGAAGCAAAAGTCGCGCTCAACACCATGCTCGACCGCTTGCCTGGCCGCTGGCAAGTGGTTGATGCACCATTAGAGATGAGCAAAAGTTTTATCCTCTCCGGCGTAGAGAAGTTGCCCATGACCTGGAATGGATAGTGAAGGGACACAAACAGAAAGCGCAGGACAGTGGCACAACAACGGCGGGTGACGACAAGCAGCGCGACGCAGCTATGCTTCACGCTTCCCATGCCTCCCAGCATCAATGAGCAATATTACACCGATAAGCAGGGGCGGCGCAGGCTGACACCGGGCGCGTTACACTACAAAAGCGAGGTGCAACGCACGCTGCACGCGCTGATCGCGCAGGACATCTTGCACGAGACCCTGCTAAAGCATCTGCGTAAGGGCTATCTGGCTGTCTTCATCGAGTGCTTTTTCGAGACGCCGCTGCGGCGCGACCTGGACGGCGGAATCAAGATTACGATCGACGCGATCTGCCAGGTACTGGATATCAACGATAATCGTCTGGTAGACCTGCACCTCTCCAAGCGCATTCGCCCCTTAGACCCGCACCTCTATGTCGAGATCGACGCGCTTGAGCAGTGGGAATTTGATGAAGAATACACGCTGCTTCCCACGCCATAATCGGAGGAAAAGTTGTTAAGGTTGTTCCCGGCTGTCATACCTGACAGCCGGGAACAACCTTAACGCTTCACTCTGATGAGAGCGCCTCGCTGCGGCTGCCGTGAGAGGGACGCAGAGCGGCCACAATCATCGCCACCACGCTGATGATGAACGAGACCAGGAAGGCGAAATGCAGGCCATGCAAGAATTGCGCCAGCGCGGCGGGGAACTGGCTCATGCCGCCTCCGTAGATGAAGACCTGCATCATGGCCGCCATCGGCACCGATGCCAGCGCGAGTGGGAAGACGATGGCGATACTGAGCATCTGCCCCGTATTGTTCAACATACTGAGAATTCCGGCAGCCGCACCGCGCGTGTGCGGCTCGACAGAACTCATGATGGCGTTGGTGTTAGGCGAGACGAAGAAGCCGGAACCGCCGCCCATCAAGGCCATGAACGCGGCCAACTCCCAGTACGGCGTCGTTGGGCTGATAGTGGTCAATCCCAGCAAAGCAAGCGCCGACACTCCCAGCCCAATCGGCGCGAGCAGGCGCGATCCGACGCGGTCGGAGAGACGACCGCTCAGGGGACCAATGATCATGAACGCCGCGCCAAAGGGAGTCAGCAAGAGACCTGCCGTCAACGGGTTTTTGCCATAGGGACCTTGCAGGAAGAAGATCAGCAAGAATAGCACCGCGCCGCGCGCGATCCCATTTAAAAGGCCGCTCAAGTTCGCGAAAGCAAAGAGGCGGTCGCGGAAAAGCCGCAGTTGCATCATCGGCTGATCGATGCGCGGCTCAACAATGCTAAACGCGAGCAGGGACACGATGCCAATAGCCAGAAGCGTGTAGACTTGCCACTCCGGCAACATGGGGAACGCCAGCAGGCTCAACGCCAGCAATGTACCCGTCAGGCCAACGGTGAGTAAGAAGCTGCCAACCCAGTCGATGCGCTGCTTCGACATCGGGCGCACGGGTTCGCGCAGGCGGTAAAACCCCCAGATGGCTCCGGCGAACGCGAGCGGCACGTTGAAGAGAAATACCCAACGCCACGACCATTCCGTCAGCAGACCGCCGATGAT
>DATLSW010000464.1:0-3771 GCA_035533955.1 Ktedonobacteraceae bacterium
GCGGCGGCGTCCGAACCGGAGCCAGCCTCGGTCAGGCCGAAGGCGGCCAGCCACTCGCCGCTTGCCAGAGGCGGCAGGTACTTGCGTTTCTGCGCGTCATTGCCCGCGAGTATGATTGGCGTCGCGCCGAGTTGCTGCACAGCCAGTAGCAGCCCGGTTGTAGCGCAGGCGCGGGACAGTTCTTCAATTGCCATAACAACGGCCTGTTCGGTCGAGCCGAGGCCGCCATATTCTTCCGGGAACGGCATGGCGTAAATATCCTGCTGCGCCAGTAGTTCCTTCATATCCCAGGGAAATTGTCCGCTGTGGTCGATCTCGGCAGCGCGCGGCGCGACGCGCTCGCGGGCCAGCTCGCGGATCGCCGCGATCAATTCCTGCTCATCTTCGTTGATATGCACTACTGCCATGTAGCTTACTCCTTCATATATGTCAGACATGTGACGAAAAAGGTATGATTATTAAGGAGTATATCACACGGAACGCGGTCGATTTTTCCCGCACAAAAAGGCTTTCTCTACCCTTGAGGAGGAAATGTGTTGCCCACTCAGTAGGGGCGTGGGCTTGCCCCGCCCAATAGGCTCAGCTTGCCCCGCCCACACGGCTGATAGAGCATATTCACTCGGGCGGGGCAAGCCCATGCCCCTACGGCAATCCTCTTAAAGAATGGAAATCCAAAGGCTTGACCTTCCAGCGACGGGAAGGTGTATAGTTGCTTACAGAAGGAGATGCGTTGTATCGCCTTTACAGACGATACATTTTGCCAGGAGGAACATCATGACCTTAGACCTGCAATTTGAAGATTGCGATTGCCCGTGCGGACAATGCCCCTGTGGCTGCGGGTGCGGTTGTTAAAGTAAAGAGGGTCTCCATCCGCGCGGATGGAGACCCTGATCGCCATTCCTTCAGGAGAAAAGAGCAGTAAGCTGTTTATACAAGATGATGATCCAGCGCATATCGGACAGCGGCGGTGCGCGAGGTTACATTTAGCTTGCTGAAGATCGAACGAAGGTGAGCATTGACGGTACGCGCACTGATGACGAGTTGCACGGCAATCTGGCTATTGGTGAGACCGGTCGCCAATAAATGCAGCACCTCAGTCTCGCGGTGGGTCAACTCACCGAGTACGGCTAGCGATTCGACAGAAGATAGCGCGGGTGCGGAGAGAGAAGCCGCGGACTCACTCAAATGCGGCTCGGCCAGCCCGTCAAGCGCAAGGTAGTAATGGGCGTAAGCGGCACGGGCAGAATCTAACTCTTCGCACCGTTCCAGGCATTCCAGGCCATACTCGCGAATCGTTTCAAGCATCACAAGGCGCGACTCATCGTCCTGCTGGTCTATCTGTTGCAGCAGACTCTTATCCAGCAGCGAGATAACTGTATCGATGAGCCGTGCTTCATCCAGGCCAGGAGAGCCGCACACCGCTTGTAGCACCTGCAACGTACAGCCGTCCGCAAAGACTGAGAGCCACCTGAACAGGCGCTGCTCTTCCGCGTTGAGCAGATCATAGCTCCACTGAAGGGTGTCACGCAAGGTCTGCTGTCGCCGCGGTAGATCACACGCTCCACCCGTCAATAGCCGCAGGCGATGATCTAAACGCGCCAGCAGTGCCTGTGGTGAAAACAACTTGACGCGCGCCGCCGCCAGTTCAATTGCCAGGGGAAGCCCATCCAGGCGCCGACAAATAGCCGCAATGGTCGCCGCGTTGCTTTCGGTCAACGCGAAGGCGGGAGCAACTGAACGCACGCACTGTACAAAGAGCGCGACTGCTGCATAATGGGCAAGCGCATCTACATCCAGCACGCATTTCGCATCAGGCAGCGCCAGCGGCTGGAGTGGAAACAATTGCTCGCCCCGGATATGCAAAACTTCGCGGCTGGTCACTAAGATTTTGAGTTTGGGGCAGGCGACCAGCAAATCGGCAATGTATGGCGACGCCGCGATCACCTGCTCAAAATTATCCAGCACCAACAAAGGAGCTGCATCAAGGAGGTGGAAAACAAGCTGCTCAACCCTGATCTGGTCGTTTTCCGCGCTCAGGCCAAGACCCTGAGCGATAGCTGGAATAACCAGCGTGGGATCGGTGATCGCGGCCAGCGAGACGAAAAAAATGCCCTCTGGGAAAAGAGCGGACGCGTCGCCGGCAAGTTGCAGGGCCAGGCGCGTCTTGCCAATGCCGGCTGTACCCACGATTGTCAGCAAGCGCGCATCCGATCTCTGGAGGATTTCCCAGAGAGCAGATTGTTCCTGCTCGCGACCAATCAGAGCTGTGAGCGGCGCAGGCAAGAAGGTACGCGCTGCCTGCGCTATTTGAAGCATATGAGTAATTTTCCCCATTTGCCTGATTCCCCCTATTTCAAGCGCTGATTCACCGCAAATTCCTCTTAGAAAAGACTCATCCGTAGTTGAATATAGTATACATGATGCCAGGATATTTGTCAGCAGGCTATAGTGCAAATAACCTATATTCATCTCCTCCCTCTTTTCAGGTTACTTAAAAATAGGCCATCCTAACGATGAGCTTTTGTCAAATTCACGTTATACTATTGCCAAATATGCGCTGTGAAAGCATAGAGCTTGCAGCGATTACTACCTGGACCACGAGAGGAGAAGCCCCATGCAGCGTACAAGATCATTTCTCATTTCTAGCATTCTGCTGGCCGTGCTGGTCGGCATGTTCCTCACATCGGGCGCGGCTCGTGCCGCGTCGTCAGCGCCGAAGATCACCTGCGGGCAGTGGAATTATGTCAGCAGCCCAAGTCTGACGAATGGAGGCTTTTTTAACGATGTAGCCGCCATCTCCTCCACTGACGCCTGGGCCGTCGGCTGGTATTACGACAGCAATAACTTATCTCGCACGCTTATCGAACAGTGGAATGGCACATCCTGGAGTATCATCCCCAGCCCCAATCAAGGCAACGTTGGCGACGTGCTGAAGGGCATAGCCGCCGTTTCTTCTACTGATGTTTGGGCTGTCGGGGGATACGAAGATAGCAACTATCTCTATCATACGCTCGTCGAACAGTGGAACGGCACATCCTGGAGCATCATTCCCAGCCCTGATAAGGGGTCATATGGTGGCGAATTGAGTGGAATAGCTGCTCTCTCTGCGACCAACATCTGGGCCGTCGGTAATTACGACATATATGCTGGCACGCTTGTTGAACAATGGAACGGCAGCCAATGGAGCATTGTTCCCAGTAAAAGTAGCATCTACGGCGCCGGACTGAACTCGATAGCGGCTCTCTCTGCAAAGAATGTCTGGGCCGTCGGTTTTTCCCTTGACAGCAGCCGGATCGATCACACACTCATCGAACATTGGAATGGGAAAAAGTGGAAGACCGTTACCAGCCCGAACATCACAGGAAATGATAACTTCCTCAACGGCGTTGCAGCCATTTCCGGCAAAGATGTATGGGCAGATGGAGAATCATCTAACAGCAGCAGCAATACCACTCAAACGTTGATCGAGCAATGGAATGGCACTCAGTGGAGCATTGTCGCCAGTCCGAATCCATCATCAACCTTTTTGAACCTCTCAGGAATGGCAGCCGTCTCATCAACAAACATCTGGGCTGTCGGCTTTTACCAGGACAGCAGTTTTAATACATACGCATTGATCGAAAAGTGGAACGGGACACAGTGGAATATCGTCCCCATCTCCATTCCAGAAGCAACCTATAGCACGCTCTCTGGCGTCGCTCGCATCCCTGGAACTTCGGATCTCTGGTCTGTGGGAACTTTTGCCCAATACAGTGGAGATCAAACGCTTAC
>DATLSW010000465.1:0-6211 GCA_035533955.1 Ktedonobacteraceae bacterium
TTGCGTCCATAACGCACGCTTCCAATTCGTCTTCGCTGATCAGATCGCCGCCGCCCTTCAGGCAGCGTGTGACGGGAACTGCTCCCGCCGCGGCGCGTTCAATTTCGCAGGCATACTGGCCCCGATTCATCTCCGCGACGACGATCTGGCGAGCGTGCCGCGCCGCTGCTTTCACAGCGTCTTCGGGGAACGGCCAGAGGACGCGGGGGCGCAATAGCCCGGCGCGAATTCCTCGCACGCGCAAGCGATCCACAGATTGTCTCGCAATACGAGCGGTAATGCCATAAGCTATATAAACCACCTCTGCATCATCCATGTGATAGCGTTCGGGCTGCAACCACTCCGTCACGGGCCTGAGCTTGCTTTCCAGGCGTTCCAGCAGCCGATTGGTAACTGGCGCGCTGGTCGTGGGGTAGCCGCGCTCATTGTGCATCAGGCCGGTCACATGGAAGCGATAGCCCTCGCCGAAATCAGGTACGGCGGCGACGTCCTCGGAGTTGGGCTGGTATGGGAGGAACGAATCTCCCGGCTTCTGATCAGTTGATGGGCGCGACCACAGATCGGCGGGAGCGGGTTCCGCCAGCGCCACGCCTTCGCGCATGTGACCGATCACTTCGTCGTAGAGCATGACCACCGGCGTCCGCAGGCGTTCGGCGATGTTGAAAGCCGCGATGGTCAGTTCGTACACCTCGGCGACGGAGGCGGGAGCCAGCGCGACGGCTGAGCGGTCACCGTGCGATCCCCAGCGCGCCTGCATGACGTCCCCTTGCGCGGGCGCGGTCGGGATGCCGGTGCTTGGGCCGACGCGCATCACGTCGATCACCACGCACGGAATCTCCGCCAGCGAAGCATAGCCGAGATGTTCCTGCATCAGCGAGAAGCCCGGCCCGGATGTCGCGGTCATGACCTTTTTGCCGCCGAGCGATGCGCCCAATATGGCGCCCATCGAGGCCATTTCATCCTCCATCTGGATGAAGACGCCGCCCACTTTCGGCAATCTGCGCGCCATATACTCCGCGATCTCCGACGAGGGCGAGATGGGATAGCCGGCGAAGAAACGGCATCCCGCCGCTAGCGCCCCCAAAGCGCAGGCTTCATTTCCCTGTAACAAGCGTTTTTCCGGCATGACCCGCGTTTCTCCTTTCTCAAGACTGCCCGGCAAGGATAGCGTGTTTCACTTCAATAGCGAAATCGGGACAGAGTTTCACGCATAACTGGCAGCCAGTGCAGCGTTCCATGTGTACCGCGACGGCGACGCTCTGGTCGTCCAGCGCGAAGATGCGTTCTGGGCAGATATCGAGGCAGATTTCGCACCCCTTGCACCAGGACGGTTCGATCAGTACCTGGTAGCTTGCGCGTAATTCCGGCGGCCTGACCGGCGCGGCTGTTTCAACCGCTCCTTCCAGTTGCCACTGTCGCCCCAGATCGAATGCCAGTACGTTGATCGCGCGCGCGCGCGGCGGCGCCCAGCGTTGAATGGCCTCGTGCCAGGCTTCCACCGGAAACGGCAGGCGGTGGGATAAGGCGCCCAACAACACCGTGCCTTGCGCCCGCGCGTCTCCGGCCTCTTTCGCCAGCGCAAAGGCATCGATCACCGTCAACTGCGGATAGGTTTCCTCTTCCAGGGGATAGGCGAAGCGCCCGTGCAGGCGGTCGCTGAGGGCCGCCGGCGGGATGATGCGCTCGCGGCTGGTAAAGGCCACGCCTCCCTCGCGCAGCATACCGAGCCAGCGCAGCGCCTCCGCCCACTCGAATGCCACCACGAAATCAACCTTGCCCGGCTCGATCATGACGCTATGTACCTCCCGCCCAAAGCGCACCTGGCTGGTCACGACGCCCCCGCGCTGGGACATGCCATGCACTTCCGCTTTCTTCACATCCAGGCCGTTCGACAGACACACGTCCGCAATGATGTTGCTTGCCAGGATGACGCCTTGCCCGCCGACTCCGGCCACGATCAGGTTTCCTTCCGGCTGTAGCGGCTCATTCATAGCTGTACCTCCGCGTGAATAGCGCTCTGGGGGCAGATTTGCGCGCACACCGTGCAGCCGGAACAAAGGTCTGCATCGATTCGCACGACGCGCCTCTCCTCACTCGCGATATCCCATACGATGGCCGGGCAGCCCAGATTCATGCACAACTGGCAGCCGTCGCAGCGATCAGCCGCGACCGCGTAGACGCGCCCCCGGCTTTTCACCGGCGCCTCCACGCAGGGACGGTTGGTAATGATCACCGAGACGCCGCGCGAGCGCGTCGCCGCCAGCAGCGCGCGATTCGTCGCGCCCAGATCGTAGGGATCGACGATGACGACGGAATCAACACCGATTGCGCGGCACAGATCGGGAATGTTCGCTCTGGGAGCAGCTTTGCCGCGCATGTACGAGCCGCTCGCGGGGTGCGGCTGGCCCCCGGTCATGGCGGTAATACCGTTGTCCAGGATGACTACCGTGATATCGACCTTGCTGTACACCGCGTCGAGCAGCGCGGGAATGCCGCCATGCAGGAACGTCGAGTCGCCGATGGTCGCCACAATCGGGTGCGTATGCTCCCCGGCCTTTGCCATCCCAATCGCCATGCCGATGCTGGAACCCATCGCCAGGCAGCTATCCATCGCATTCAACGGCTCGCCTGCCGCCAGCGTGTAGCAGCCGATATCGCCCATGACGAAGGCGTCCATCTCGCGCAGCACCAGGTAGGGCGTCGCGTGCGGGCAGCCAGCGCACAATACCGGCGGGCGCGTAACATGGGTTGGCAGCATTCCCGGTGGGTTTCTCTGAGCGTGAGGCTTGGGCAGTTCACCTGCTTGTTGAAGGCCTTTACGTACCGTTTCCTGCGAAAGCTCGCCGATGCGCGAAAACCACTGCTTGCCTTCCACCGCTATTCCCAGCCGCCGCACCTCGTCTTCAATGTATGGCTCCAACTCTTCTACAACATACAACCGCTCAACCTTGCTGGCGAACTCGCATATCTTCCGCGTCGGCAGAGGGAAACCGATACCCAGTTTCAAAATGCTGGCTTCCGGCAGCGCCTCGCGCACGTAATGATAGCTGATGCCGCCGGTGATGATGCCGACAGACGTTGAGCGTCGTTCTTCGCGGTTGAATGGATGGTTGTCTACCCATGCTTCCAGGCGCGCCAGGCGTTTCACCTGTTCCGCGCGCCGCTTGCGAGCGTTGACGGGCAGCATGACATACTTCTCCGGCTGTCGCCGGAAGCTGCGCTGTATGACTTCCTCGGGTTCGGACGCGATGACGCGGGAGCGCGAGTGCGAAATTCTAGTGGTGGTTCGCACGAGGCATGGCAGATCCCAGGTTTCGCTGGTATAAAACGCCGCGCGCGTGAAATCGTAGGCTTCCTGGCTGTCCGCTGGCTCGAAGAACGGGATGCCGGCGACAGCGGCCAGATAGCGATTGTCCTGCTCGTTTTGCGAGCTGTGCATCCCCGGATCGTCGGCGCTCAGCACAACCAGCCCACCGTTCACACCGATGAACGCGCTGGTCATCCAGCTATCCATCGCCACATTCAAACCGACGTGCTTCATCGTCACCAATGATCGCGCGCCGCTAAGAGCCGCGCCAATACCCACATCCAGCGCTACCTTCTCATTGGTGGACCACTCGACGCTGATCTCCTCCGGCGCGATGCGCGCCAGGTACTCCAGCGTCTCCGTACTGGGCGTTCCCGGATAGCCTGTAGCCACCCGCACGCCCGCGTGCAAGGCTCCCAGGGCGATTGCCTCGTTCCCTAAGAGCAGTTGAGCCGCGCTCCTGGTTGCTGCGGTCATAGGATCATCTCCTCTGGCGCGTTTTAGGTTTTCAATCGCCTGAACTGCAACCATAATCTCCACGTCCGTTAAGACAGAGTGCGCGTGTTTGGCGACGGTGAGAATCGCGGCGATGCGTTCCGGCGAGGAAGCAATCCCGTGATCGCGCAGCCATGCCACCGCGTTCGCCTGCCCGCTCATCGGCCCGACGGTGATCGTCTGTCGCCGCCCGACCATGCCGGCGGGAACCGCGCTGTAGACGCCGTCGGCCAGTAAGGTGTTGCCCATCGCCTGCGCTTTGAGGATGGCGGCGGCGTGAACGCCGGTGCTGGTGGTGAAGGCATCTTCGCCCATAATGGGGTAGTTGCGCGGTATCGGCGATCCCAGCATTTCGCTCGCCAAGCGGCAGTAAGCGTCCAGCGCGCTCAAATCCTGCTCGTACCAGTCCATGAGAACAAGGTTGGTCAGCAGCGTATCCAGCGCGGTATTGCCGACGCGTTCCCCGATGCCCAGCGCGGTTCCATGCACGCGCGTGACCCCGGCGGATAGCGCGGCAAGGCTGTTCGCGATGTCCAGCCCGCGATCGCGATGCCCGTGCCAGTCCAGAGTGAGATGCTCAAAACCGGCCTGTTGCAGTTGGCCGCGCAGGAACTCGATCAATCGCTGCACGCCGGTGGGTGTGGCATAACCAACCGTGTCGGCCAGGCAAAGGCGAGCCGCACCCGCTCGTGCCGCCGTGAGATACAGCGCGGCAAGATCAGCCGGCTGCGCCCGCGTGGTATCCTCGGTCACGAACATGACGCTGAGACCTTGCTCGCGCGCGAACGAGATCGCCTTCTCGATCATCTTCTGTAGATGAGAGAGAGCCCAGCCTTCGACAATCTGGCGAATGGGACTGGAGCCGATGAACAGGGCCGCCTCGATGTCAAGCCCGCTGCGCTGCGCCGCCTCGGCAATTGGCCTGATATCGGCTTCGTGCGTCCTCCCGGCGCAGTTGGGCTGGATGGATAGCTTCTCTTCCACAATCTGCTTCGCCAGCGCCACCACATCTTCCAGGGCGTTTTTGCTCGCCCCGGCATAGCCGATATCGGCGGAGTTGATGCCTAGGCGCGGCAGCAGGCGCAAAAATGCCTGTTTTTGTTCCAGGCTCGGTTGCAATACTGAAGGACATTGGAGACCATCGCGCAGCGTCTCATCGTTGAGTTCGATCAGCGCTGGTCGTTCAAACTGGCAGCTAAAAGGAGCTACCTGGTTCCAACCATAAATGAGCGTGCTATCGTGAAGATAGCCCATGGCCGCCGGTGTCTGTTTCTCCATAGAGGTTACACGCTTTCTCTGCTCAGGTCGTTGACCAGTGGCAACTACACCAACAGTAAGATGTTGATCTCACAAACCGCCCACAATTTCCCATCACAATCTCACAAATCAATCACATTTTTACCGAACGGTAAAAATATTGGTATGCTTCTGTATATCCAGCTGAGCGTATGGTACAATGCGACTGTTGTGATGCTGTGTAAACAAGACCTTGAGGAAGCGCATGGTGAATACATCCAGGGCCGTCAAAAGTGAGAAGAGCGCGGAACACAAACCGAAAAAGGGCAAGCGCGCGCGCCTGACGCCGCAGGCGATTGTGGCCGCCGCCGAGTTGTTCGTGCGCGACGGCTTCGGGGCGACCAGCCTGAACGATATCGCCGACGCGCTAGGCGTGACGAAAGTTGCCCTGTATTATCACGTTAACAACAAAGAAGAGATCTTGCGCCTCATCTACCTGCTGGTGCTGGAAACCGCCGAGGAACCGCTGCGGCGCATCATAGAATCTGATCTTCCATCCGCTGAGAAGTTAGGGTGCGCCATCGAGCATCATATCACGCTCACGGCCAACACCTCGCCAATGATCACCGTCTTTTACCACGAGCAGTCTCACCTTACGGGCGAGTTCGCCAGGGAAATCGCGCTGCGCGAGAAAGAGTACGAGAGGTACTTCGCGCGCATCATTCAAGAAGGTATCGAAAAGGGCGTTTTTAAGCCGGAGCTTGATCCGCAAATCATCACCTTTGGCTTGCTTGGTATGTGTCACTGGCTCTCGCAATGGTACAAACCGTCCGGTCGTTACACCCCGCAGCAGATCGCAAACATGTTCCTGGCGATGGTGGAAGGGGGCTTGCTGAAGAGCGCCACTCCATTTCATCCTACGCGGAACGGGGTGAGAACTAATTATAAGATGCGTTGATATTTCTCCCATGTTGTAGACATCTCTCCTCTTGTCAGTGCCTGGTAGAATACGTGTGTGTGCGATACAAAAACCACGTACCGCGAGTTCCGCGGGATATCAAGCTTGTGGAGAGAGGAGCGCTGGCTCTCTGGCAACGGAGAGTGAAACTGCTCTCGTTGAAGCAGGAACCGAACACTGTTTGGGTTTTGTCCTCAATGGGTAGGTTTCGGAGA
>DATLSW010000466.1:0-3436 GCA_035533955.1 Ktedonobacteraceae bacterium
CAGGCTCGCCCAGTGGATAGCCCAGGGGAAATGGCACAAAAAGCGCGCGCGGCGGACGAATCTTCTCCGTAATCTCTCGCAGGAGCGAGAGCGAGACGGTCGTAATGCCCGCGTATTCAATGGCACGCTGGATCAGCCCCACGGACTGATTGCACATTGGTCAGACGGGTGTGAGCAGGACCACATCGACACAATCGGCGGTCAAGCGCCGCGCTACCTCCGGCGCTGACTCGTTGATGAGTTTGCGCGGTGCGGCTATGGAACCCATGAATGAATAATGTCGCGGCGCAATGGAGCCGATTGCGCCGCCGTCGCGTAGTTCGCGCAAGCGATCAAGCGGGAAGGCAAGGTTGCGGTCGCGCAGAACACCCGTGTGATCGAAGGCCCAACTGCGCTGGTGCATTTCCAACAACTGCGGAGAAATATCGCCGGGAAGCTCGCGAAACGAGGTATCGCCCAGGCGCATAGTTTCATTGAACGGCGGTTGGTCGGGCAGGCTTAACCCAGCCGTCGTCACCAACGCCACCATGCACGCGCTGAGCGGTTTGCGAAGGGGCGTCACTGCCAGGCTGGCCGGATCGCTGGAGCGCGGGACAAAACGGCGAAACGGGTACCCTTTGATGAAAAGGCGCTCCGCGCGATCAAGATCGTCTATTATTGCCATACTCTTTCGCTGCTATCTAAAAAATTCGTCGTAGTTTCGGATTTTCGACACTCCAGACCAATATAGGACTATAATAGAGGGTAGCGCAGACAGCAGGCTGTGTCAAGTAAATGTTTTGGAGGAATGTGCTATGCCACGAGCTATCGATTTTCATGTACACTTGCCAACAACGGAGTTCATGCAGATAACGTTAGGTCCGTATGCGAAGGCGGCTGAACGCTTTTTTCGCACCGAGGTCAAATTGAAGGATATCGAGCAGATAGCCGCCGACTACGCGGAAATTGATATGGTCGGCGTCCTGCTGGCCTGGGACGCGGAAACAGCCACGGGCCTGCCACCACTGAGCAACGACTCAGTCGCGGAAATCGTGAGACGCTACCCTCGGCAGTTTGTCGGTTTCGCCAGCGTTGACCCGCATAAAGGTAAAGCGGCGATCAACGAGATGGAGCGCGCGATCAAAGACCTGGGTCTGGCAGGAGCCAAGTTTCATCCGGGCGTGCAGGCTTTCTATCCCAATGACCCATTGTTTTATCCCTTAATGGAGAAAATTCAGGAATTAGGCGTCCCAGCCCTCTTCCATACCGGCACAAATGGACTGGGAGCAGGCGTGCCAGGCGGCATGGGTATCAAACTGGACTACACTCGCCCTATCTATCTTGATTCCCTGGCGGCGGATTTTCCCGGACTAACTATCATTGGCGCGCATCCCTCCTGGCCCTGGCACGAGGAGATGATCGCCTCCATGCAGCACAAAACCAACATTTTCAACGATCTCTCCGGCTGGTCCCCCAAACGCATCCCTGAAACGTTGCTGCGTGAAGCCGCGACTCGCATGCAAGATCGTTTCCTGTTTGGCTCGGATTATCCGTTTATCACCCCACAGCGCTGGCTCAAAGACTTTGAGCCTCTTACCTACTTTACGCCAGAGGTACGAGAAAAGCTCTTTTGGCGCAATGCTCAAAAACTGCTGGCCCATACCGCAGTCGCGCAAATGAGCTTCTCAGCATAACAGTATTAGAAGTACCATTGTTCAATAAGAAAGGATAGCTATAATGGGACAACTTGATCAGAAAGTCGCCATTGTTACCGGCGCCGATAGCGGCATTGGGCGCGCGATTGCTATACAGTTTGCGAGCGAGGGAGCAACGGTAGTTGTGAACTACGCCCATGCCAGGGACAAGGCCGAGGAAGTGCTGCAAACCATCCAGCAAAAGCAGGGCAAAGCCCTCGTGATACAGGCGGACGTCTCGCAGTATCAGCAGGCCATGGGCCTCATTCAGCAGACGACTGAGCAATTCAATCGCCTGGACATCATAGTCAATAACGCTGGCATGGAGATGCACAGCCCGTTTCTGGATGTAACCGAAGAGCAGTTTGATCGCGTGCTGGGGGTTGACCTGAAGGGAGCTTTCTTCTGCGCCCAGGCTGCCGCGCGCGAGATGGTCAGGCGCAAGACGGCTGGACGCATCATCAATATCTCGTCAGTACATGAAGATTTACCCATGCCGCAAAATGTGCCGTATTGCTGCGCCAAAGGCGGTATGCGTATGCTGACACGAACGATCTGCCTGGAACTGGCTCCTAACAATATTACTGTGAATAACATCGCTCCTGGCGCGGTCAACACGCCGATTGACGCAGATGTTGAGGCTGATCCGGAAAAGTTGGCCGTCTTGCTCAAAGAGATTCCCCTGCACCGTATGGCTCAACCGGAAGAAGTCGCTAAACTAGCGCTCTATCTTGCCTCAGATGCAGCCGCGTATATTACCGGCTCGACCTACATCATCGATGGCGGCTTGATCGTCAATACAGGTGGGTTATAGAGCAGAAACCCGCTCTTATACTATGTGAGAGAGGGCAAGGCCGATACGCTATGGGCATCCTTTTCAAGCGTATCGGCCTTGCTGCTAATAGCCAACTCAGGCGATGCAGCCGCGCTTACGTTGACACATTTTGCCTGTTTCTCCTATACTGTGCATGGTACGGTAGTGGTAAATAGTAAGCAAGGAGATAAAGATCATCATGGCATTTACTCCCGATGAACTTCAGGCATTCAACGATATTTTGGAACGGAGATTGGCGACGCAACGCCGCGATGTCGAACAGCTTTTTGAGCAGCAAACACAACGGTTGCGACGTGATTTTGAGCAACGCCTGATCGCCAGCCAGCAAGAAATCGTGCGTGTTGTCACTCAACAACTGCATGAGCAGCAAAAAAAGTGGCAGATGGTATTGCAGCAAAAGCTCGGCGAGCAACAGCTTAGCTTTACGCAAACGGTTAGTCGGGAGGTCAAGGACCAGCAAACGGAACAGGCGTCAGTCTCGCAGGTGATCGATCAGGCGCTCGCGGCTCAATTGCTGGCTATCGAGAAATTGCTTGAACGCGCTGCCATCGCGCAAGCTCAAGAGAATGAAGAGACATCTTTTGCCGACCAGGAGATGCGTTTTGAGGCGATTGAAGTGCAGACCGATCTGCCGTGGGAAGAGTTAATCGATGTCTTCGGCAAGGTATTGGATGAACACCTGAGCGGCTATGCCGAATCAACCCTGACCGCGCTCAGAAATTGGGAACAAATAGTTTCGTCCCGTCTCCACGCCGTCCAGACGCAACTGCATGAAGTAATGATGCAGGGTCGGCAAACACAGACATTTACTGGTAACTTGAACACCATGCAAGAAGTATTTCAGAGTATTGAACAACTTGAGCATCTGATCGAGTCGATGCAGGTAGCAATGACGACCAACCATGCCTTGCTTTCCAACCGTCTGTAC
>DATLSW010000467.1:0-5513 GCA_035533955.1 Ktedonobacteraceae bacterium
ATGTTCGTTGGCCTGGGCGTGGCCGGCACAACCTATGGCCCTGGCCCTGGTATGTTCCATCTCTTTACGCACGCCTTCTTCAAGGCGCTGCTCTTCCTGGGCGCTGGCAGCGTGCTGCACGCTTTGCACCACGCGACACACCACGAGGTGCAGGACATGCGTCAGATGGGCGGCCTGGGGTCGCGTATGCCGATTACTGCCATTACCTGGCTGGTCGCAACGCTGGCGATTTCCGGCTTCCCATTCTTCTCGGGCTTCTATAGCAAAGATTCGATCATCGGTCTGGCCTTCGATCACGGCGATTACGCGCTGTGGGCTATCACCCTCTTCACGGCAGGTCTGACGGCGTTCTACATGCTGCGCGCCTTTATCCTGGCCTTTGGCGGCAAGGGCGGATCGTTCGGCGGTCTGTGGGGCGGTCCCTATCGCGGCGCGGGCGAGCCGCACGAATCGCCGATCACCATCACCATTCCGCTCATCCTGCTGGCAATCGCGTCGATTGTCGCCGGTTACTGGTTCGGCTTCTACGCCTACCTGACCCCCGGCGCTCCCACGCTAAGCCTCGGCGCTATCCTGAGCGACTGGAAAACCTGGGTCGGCGTGGCCGTCGCCTTCGTCGGTCTTGGTTGGGCCTACGCGCTCTATGGCGGCGTGGAGTTCGCGAAAATCCACGAGTTCGTGGAGAATCGTCCCGTGCTGCGCGTGTCGCACCAGATTCTGCTGCGCAAGTTCTACGTTGACGATCTGTACAGCGCGCTGATTAAGTACGTGGTGCTGGGTCTCTGTCACGTCGCGGCAGCTTTCGACACCTACATCGTTGACGGCATCGTGAACGGCGCGGCGGGTCTCGTCAGGACATCGGGCCGCGATCTGAGTCATGTCGAAACGGGCCGCGTGCAGACGTACATGGCAGGTTTCTTTGGTGGAGTGGCTGTGCTGGCTATCGCTGTCATCGTGCTGGTCACGTTCGTGAAGTAGGGGGACAACAGTGATATTTACTTCTGATCTTACGTGGATACTGCTGCTGCCGGTGATCGGCGCGGCCGCGGTAATCATGACGCCAAAGTCGATAGCGCGCTGGCTGGCCTTGCTCTTCACGGCGGCCACCTTCGCACTGTCGCTAGTGATATTCTTGCGCATCGCTTTTAGCGGCTTCAATTTCGGCAGCCTGAACGCTTTGCCGGACTCGATAGACCTGCCGTGGATCAATATTACCCTGGCGTCGATCCATTTTCGCATTGATTACTTTGTAGGCGTGGACGGACTCAGCCTGCCAATGGTCATTCTTAACGCTCTACTGACCATGCTGGCGGTCATCGGCGGCTGGGAAAAGGCGCGCGTCAAAGAATATATGGCTTTGTTGCTCGTCCTTGAAACGGGCGTCATGGGCGTGTTTCTGTCGCTGGACCTGCTGCTTTTCTTTCTGTTCTGGGAAGTCGAGCTGGCCCCGATGTTCCTGCTCATCGGCATCTGGGGCAACGAGGCTATCAAGCATGGCATGCCGGGGCGCATCTATTCGGCCTGGAAATTCCTGCTGTACACGTTCTTCGGCAGCGTTTTTATGCTGATCGGCATCCTGGTGCTGTACTTCCGCCAGGGCGGCACGACGGCCAGTATGGTCTATCTCTCGCAGCACTTGATCAGCGGCACAACATCGTTCCTGGGCATTACTATCGGTCTGCAATTGCTGACGTTCTTGTTGATCTTCCTGGCTTTCGCTATTAAGATACCGATGTTCCCGTTTCACACCTGGCTGCCCGATGTCCATACCGACGCGCCCACCGAAGTGAGCGTGATCCTGGCGGGCATCCTGCTCAAAATGGGCGCGTATGGCCTGATCCGTATCTGCTTCACGCTGCTGCCGGTGGGGCTGCACCAGTTCTCCGGCTGGCTGGCGGTTCTTGCGGTCATTAACATTCTCTACGGCGCAGGTATCTGCCTTGTGCAGACGGACATGAAGAGGCTCATCGCGTACTCCAGCGTGAGCCACATGGGTATCATCCTGCTGGGCGTGGCGGCGGCGGCGGCTTCCGGCAGCATGCTATTCAGAACGGCGGCGCTGACCGGCGCGACGATCCAGATGTTCAGCCATGGTATTATCACCGGCATGCTCTTCTTCGCCGTCGGCGTCATTTACGATCACGCGCACACGCGCGAAATCGCCGTCTTCGGCGGTGTCGCCAAGCGTATGCCACTGCTGGCGACGCTCTTCACTTTTGCCGGGCTGGCCTCGCTCGGTTTGCCGGGGCTGGCGGGTTTCGTGGCGGAGTACATCACCTTCACGGGCAGTTTCCGCATCTGGACGCTGATTACCGCCGTCTCGGTTCTGACGATGATTCTGACCGCCAGTTATCTGCTCTGGATGTTGAAGCGCGTCTTCTATGGCCCGTTCAATATCAAATGGAACTGGCTGCCGGATGCTAGCGTGCGCGAGGCCATCCCGCTACTCGTGCTGGCGGCCTTCATTGTCTTCGTGGGCATTTATCCCGCGACCCTGGTCAATGTCATTACCCCTAGCCTCGCTCATATCATGCATGTGGCGACTACGGCGGTTGTTGGCCCATAATGGGAGAAAGGGGTAAGGAGTCATAGTATGAATAATCCACTTGCTGCGGGCGATCTCTATTTGCTGGCGCCAGAAATATCGCTGGTGTTGCTGGCGTGCGCGGTGATTTTAGTAGACCTGTTCGTCAAAAAACGCATCGTCACGGCGACAGTCGCGCTCGTTGGCCTGATCGTTCCAATCGCGTTTACGCTCTCGCAGGCATTCACGCTGACAGGAACGCATCACGCCTTCTATGACATGCTGGTCATTGATGGGTACGCGATCTTCTTTGAAATCATCTTCCTGATCATCGCGGTGGTCATGGTTGTGGCGTCGTACAGCTACCTGGGGAAATATATCAGGGCCGAGGGCGAATTTTATGCCCTTTTGCTTTTCTCCGTCACCGGCATGATGCTGATGGCGAGTACCTCGGAACTGATCTCGCTCTACATCTCGCTGGAATTGACCAGCTTTCCGCTCTACGTCATGGCCGGACTGCTGCGTACCAGTGAGAAGTCGGCGGAAGCGTCTGTCAAGTACGTGTTGCTGGGCGCGATGTCCTCGGCGATCCTGCTGTACGGCTTCGCGCTGCTGTATGGCCTGACGGGAACGACCGACATGGCGAGCATCGCCGCCGTGATCAAAAGCGGTTTGCACACCGGCCATGTGATCACCGCTCTCCAGGGCAACATCATGGAACTGGTGGCGGGCGTGCTGATCCTGGCGGGCTTCGGCTTCAAGATCTCGGCGGTTCCCTTCCACATGTGGGCGCCGGATATCTACGAGGGCGCGCCAACGCCCGCGACGGCATTCTTCTCCGTCGGCTCGAAGGCGGCGGGCTTCGCCGCGCTGATCCGCGTCTTCATTGACGCCGGGTTGGGGCAGGTCAACCTGTCGTCGCTGGTGATCATCGTGGCTGTTGTCGCCATTCTCACCATGACGCTCGGCAACTTCGTGGCTGCCGTGCAGACCAACGTCAAGCGCATGATGGCCTATTCCAGCATCGCGCAGGCCGGCTATATCCTGGTCGGCTTCGCGGCCAGCCTCGCGGGCGGCACGTCGGACGGCAACTCCGCAGTGCTGTTCTTCATCCTCGTCTACGTGCTGACGAACCTGGGCGCGTTCTCCGGCATCATCGCCCTGGCGAACGCGACGGGCGGCGAGCGCATCGACGATTTCAAGGGACTCGCCAAACGCGCGCCCCTGCTGAGCGCGGGGACGGCGCTGTGCCTGCTCTCGTTGGGCGGCCTCCCGCCGTTGGCTGGCGCTATCAGCAAGATATTCATCTTCCTCGCCGCGCTCGGCCAGGGCGAGGCACTCTACGCGCATGGGCAGGGTCTCACTGGGGGTTTCCTGATCGCGCTGGTGGTGATCGCGTTAATCAATAGCATTGTCTCGCTGGTGTACTATGGCCGTATTGTGAAAGTGATGTACTTCGATGCACCGCTCAAAGACGAGCGCGTAGTGACGCCACTGACCCTCAGCGCATCAATCGCGCTGATGACGGCGGCGGTCGTCGTTCTCACCTTCGTCGCGGGCGTCATTCTGACGCTGACCAGCCCCGCCGCGAGCAGTCTGCTGGCCTTCCTGGCAGGCCGCTAGAGGTTGCATGGCACTACCTGGAATACCCTCCCGCGGGAGGGTATTCCAGGTAGTGCCATTTACTATTCTACGTTGCTCAAGAAGTTGCGCACCGCCTGCATGTAGAGTTCTGGTTCTTCGACGTGGGAAAGGTGCGAACTGTTCTCAAGCACCATCCACTCCGAGCCAGGGATGCCGCGCTGCAATACCTGGTTAATGGTCGGTGTAGACTCGTCATAGCGGCCCGAAATGATCAGCGTGGGGACGCGAATCTCCGCCAGGCGATCGGTGCGATCCCAGTCCTTGATCACGCCGATGACGTGAAATTCGCTGGGGCCGTTCATCGTTAAATAGACCTGACCCATGTTGTCGAAGGTGCGCTGCACATAATCCGGCATGGGTTGGGTGCGCAACACATGCCGGTTGTAGAATACCAGCATCGCCTGCTGATATTCTTCGCTGTCGGTTGTGCCTGCCTCCTCGTGGCGCGTCAGCGTCGCCTGTACCTCTGGCGGCAGTTCGGCGCGCAGTCGGTTGGCTTCCGCGATCCAGAGTGGAATGCTGGACGTCGTATTGGAGAGAATCAGACTCACCAATCCTTTCGGTTGCGTCAGCGCGTACTCGATAGCCAGCATCCCACCCCATGATTGGCCCAGGATATGCACGCGCTCCAGCCCCAGCGCCCTGCGTACTATGCCAACTTCCTCAACGAAGCGCGGTATCCGCCATCGTTCGGGTTCGTCTGGCTGATCCGAACGTCCGCAGCCAAGCTGGTCATAAAAGATTACGCGGCGCGTTTCCGTTGCCAGCGCTTGCAAGTTCTCCAGGTAATCATGTGGCGCGCCAGGGCCGCCGTGCAACAGCAGCAGCGGAACCTGCTCGCCCGCGCCGCCACTGCCACCTGCGCTCCGGTACCAGACCCGGTAGCCATCTTCTACCGGAATATAGCCCTCTTCTTCGCGAATCGTCATGAATACTCTCCTTTGGTGAAATGAGTTATAGGTTTTGCCTCTATTTAACCACAATGGACAAAGGCAGAAACCTTGCTACGACCTGCTTCACCTATACCTTTCCTATCATTGGACTAAAAACAACCAGAACCTTCTGATCAGAAATTCCCGTTATTGCTCTTGACAGAGCAATAACGATGTGCTATATTCTATTATAGCAGATCGCTATATTCGACTTCGTAGTGACGTGTGACAACAGACCGACAGCGAGTTCTGGTGCTTGAGAAAGGCACGGACGCAACACAGCACTTCGGAGAGCAAGGAGTTGTATTGGAAATGCCGGAGCCTGTTATTCACATCGAACACCTTTCCCGCTCTTTTGGCACGGTCAAAGCGCTCGATGATCTCTCGCTGGAGGTGCCTGCCGGAATCATCTT
>DATLSW010000468.1:0-5247 GCA_035533955.1 Ktedonobacteraceae bacterium
CGCGCGATGCTCTCCGCCACATGTTCTGACGGATTGCGCCGCAGGCCGCTTTCCAGGTGATAGATATACGTGCGCGACAGGCGCGTCGCCTGCGCCAGTTGCCCTTGCGACAGGCCGCGCTGCTGGCGAAATTGCGCGACCAGTTGCGCGAATTCGGATATATTGGTCGTGATCATGCTCGATCATCCTCAATGAAACGTATTGTTGTTAGCTATATCTCCCATTATGCCCCAAAATTTGTTAGCTGGCAACATTTCAGAATGGGGTACTTGATCCTATAATAAAAAAAGGAAAGTGTATTATCCGTATTGTTGACAATGGCTGTCATATAAACTTATCCATAGGCTGTTCTATGTTCTGAGAAGGAGCTGGTACGGAATGTCTGATTCATCGCTTGCCAACACGGCTCATGTAGAGCAAACTGCTCCGACTGTATCTGCTATTACCAACCCGTATGCCAATGACCGGAGGCGCGCGGAACTGCTACCGTCCCGCCCCTGGCTGCGTTTCTACCAACAAGGTGTTCCCACCGAACTCGATATACCCGATCAACCGTTGACATGGCTGCTCGATAACGCCGTCAAACGTTACGCCGGCCACACAGCAATCCTGTATTTTGGCAACCGGTTGACTTACGCGCAGTTGTCCACACTTGCCAACCGGTTCGCTGTGGGCCTGCAAAAGCTGGGTATCAGTAAAGGCGACCGCGTTGCCATCGCCCTGCCCAATATCCCCCAGTACCTCATCGCCTATTTTGGCGTCTTGCGCGCCGGGGCGATTGCCGTTCCCACCAACCCGCTCTATACGCAGCGCGAGATGCAGCATCAACTGGCGGACTCCGGCGCGCGTATCATCGTCATGATGGATGATTTCTACCCGACCGTGCGCGCCGTGCGCGCCAACCTGGCTCTGGAACACGTCATATTGACCAGTCCCGCCGACTATCTGCCGCCTCTCCTGCGCGCGCTCTACCCGCTCAGTCAGCGCGGCGTCAAGCACCAGGAGCCGCGCCTGACCGACAAAGAACGGCGCGAAGACACGGTGCTGCACAGCATGAGCGACATGTTGCAATCGCGCGCGAGGGCTGGCATAGAAGTCTTCGACCTGCATGTGTCGCTCTCCAGTGCTGATCTCGCCGTGTTGCAATATACCGGTGGCACGACCGGACTGTCGAAGGGCGCGATGCTCACCCATCACAACCTGCTCTCCAACGCCTTTCAGTCGCGCTACTGGACGCCGCAACTTCACGAGGCAGGCGAAATCTCGTTGTGCGTCGCGCCGTTCTTTCACTCGTATGGCGCGACCGTCGGCATGAACCTGTCGATCCTGGCGGGCGCGACGATGCTCTTGCTGCCGCGCTTCGCGACCAAAGAGGTCGTGCAGAACATCCGCAAGTATCGCCCGACGCTTTTTCCCGGCATTCCCACCATGTACCTGGCGATCATGCGTGAGGTGGGTTCGCACACGGAGCAATTGCGCTCGATCAAATACTGTATCAGCGGCGCGGCTCCGCTGCCTGCCAAAATTCAAGCGGACTTCGAGGCGGCCACGGGCGGCAAGCTCGTCGAGGGCTATGGCCTGAGTGAAGCATCACCCGTCACGCACTGCAACCCGCTCGACGAACATTGCCGCAACGGCACGATTGGCCTGCCATTTCCCAACGTCGAGGCGGGCATCTTCGATGCCAAAACAGGTGAGAGGCTGCCGCCGGGCGAGATCGGCGAGATCATGGTCAAGGGGCCGAACATCATGCAGGGCTACTGGAATCACCCCGAAGAGACCTCGGCCATCTTCTTCAATGGCTGGATGCACACCGGCGACCTGGGCAAGATGGACGAAGACGGCTACTTTTCCGTCGTCGAACGTGCCAAAGATATGATCCTGGCGAGCGGCTTCAACGTCTACCCGCGCGAAGTCGAAGAAGTCCTCTTTGAACTCCCATCAGTCCAGGAAGCCGCCGTTGCTGGCAGACCTGACGAGTATCGCGGCGAAACCGTCGCCGCCTTCATTGTGCTGAAGCCAGGTTTTCCGGCTACTGAAGAAACGAAACAGGATATTGTCGCCTACTGTAAAAAGAACCTGGCAGGCTACAAAGTTCCCAAAATTGTCGAATTTCGCGACACCTTGCCGAAATCCATCATCGGCAAGGTCTTGCGCCGCGAATTGTAGGGGGCGCAATGCATTGCGCCTGTCTGCCAACGAAAGAACCAAAAAGGAGAAAACACCACCGCATGTCTACTATCATAAAGCCAACAGAAGTTGGCACCGCGTTTTTAACCGCGCCTGTCAGCGAGAGCGCGGACAAAATCTTCACGCTGGAACAGCTTGACGAAGAGCAGCGCTGGATGCAGGAAACGACCGCTTCGTTCTTCGCCCGCGAGATCGCGCCGCGGAGCGAGGCCATCGATCACCAGGAGCCTGGGCTAATGCCGGACCTGCTCAAGAAGGCAGGCGAGCAGGGCTTGCTGATGATCGATGTGCCGGAAGCTTATGGCGGCGCGGAACTGGGCCTGCTCACCAGCGCCCTCATCGCCTCCACCGTGACCGATGGCTCGTTCGGCACTGCCTTCGGCGCGCACACCACCATCGGCACGCTGCCCATCGTCTTCTACGGCACGGAAGAGCAGAAGCAGAAATACCTGCCGAAGCTGGCGACGGGCGCGTGGATCGGCGCGTATGCCCTGACCGAGCCGGGCGTCGGTTCCGACGCCATGAATCTCAGCACGCGCGCCGAACTGTCCGATGACGGCACACACTATATCCTGAACGGCACGAAGCAATGGATTTCCAACGCCGGTTTCGCCGACGTCATGATCGCCTTCGCGCGCATCGGCAGCGAGCGTCCATCCGCCTTCATCGTCGAGGCCAGTTGGCCGGGCGTCTCGACGGGCGCGGAAGAGCGCAAGATGGGCATCAAAGGCTCCTCGACGCGCCAGGTCTACTTCGAGAACGTCAAAGTACCGGTAGAGAACCTGCTGGGCGAGATTCACAAGGGCTACAAGATCGCCTTCAACATCCTCAACATCGGGCGCTTGAAGCTGGGCGCGGGCGCGGCGGGCGGCGCGAAGGCGGCGCTCGGACTGGCTGCCGTCTATACTACGGAGCGCAAAGCCTTCGGCAAGTACATCCACGAGTTCGGCATGATCCAGAAGAAGCTGGCGCGCATGGCTGCCGAGACCTACGCCGCCGAGAGCGAAGCCTTCCGCACGGCTGCCAACATCGAATACGCGCGGCGCGGCGCTGGCGACAATACAGAAGCCGCGTTCAAGGCCATCGAAGAGTATGCCATCGAAGCCTCGATTGCCAAAGTGCATGGCAGCGAAGTGCTGGCGATGGTGGTTGACGAGGGTGTGCAGATTTTCGGCGGCTACGGCTTCATGCAGGACTACCCCATTGAGAAATCTTATCGTGACGTGCGTATCCAGCGCATCTACGAAGGCACGAACGAGATCAACCGCCTTGTTGCTGCCGGAACGCTGTTCCGCCGCGCCCTTAAGGGCAAAGTACCACTGATGGCCCTTTATCCCACCGTTGACGCGCGTATTCAGGCCAATCAACCGCTCAACGCTGCTGGCGAGACCATCCCCTCCGCGCTGCGCGAGGCCGTTAACGCGCTTGATCGCGCCAAAGACGCCACTATCGCCGTAGGCTTCAAGATCGCCATGAAGTACGCGCAGACGCTGGAAAGCGAAGAGGAGTTCATCGAATACCTGGCGAACCTGCTGATCGATATCTACGCCGTGGACAGCGCCCTGGCACGAGCGGTGCAGGCGGCGCGGCGCGGCGACGGGAACAGCGCGACGCATAGCAAACTGGCGCAGTTGGAAACATGGCTGGCCTTCTCGCGCATTCGCGCCAACCTCGACCAGATCATCATGTCCAACATGAGCGAGCGCGATGCGTTAGAAGAGCTTCCGCGCATCCGCAATTATGTTGGCGATTACCTGGTCAATGGCGTCACCTTACAGCGCGAACTTGCCGCCTTGATCGTCGAAAAACACGGCTATCCGCTGTAATACCCTATCCGGTGGGTCGGATGGTGTGGCGGTGCAATGCATTGCGCCGCCACAGTGCGGCCCATCGCATTTGTTATAAAAAGGTTGGTATGTATGCCATTTGAAATCGGACAATCATCATTCGTCACTGTGAACGGGCGGCGGCTGGCCTATAACGAAGTCAGCCCGTCGCAGCCGCGCGGCACGATCCTGCTGCTGGCTGGCCTCGCCGCCAAACGCTACGGTTGGTATAAGCAGCTCGACGAGTTTGGCCGATTTTATCGCACCATCGCTCTCGATCATCGCGATATCAGCGATAGCGACAAGGTGACTGAGTTCTACACCATCGCCGATCTGGCCGACGACGCGGCGGGCGCGCTGCACGCGCTGGGCGTTGAGCGCGCGAACGTCATCGGCATCTCGATGGGCGGCTTCGTCTCACTGCACCTGACCCTGCGCCATCCTGACCTCGTCGAGAAGCTTGTGCTGGTCTCGACCTCAGCGGGCGGCAAAACTGCCGTGCATGCCAGCGCCGAGATACTGGCGCTGCTGTCCGACAGGCATGGCGGCGCAGAGCCGGGCGCTATAGCGCGCAGCACATACACCCAGATTATGGGACCAGGCTATGCCGCGAGCCATCCACAGGAGATGGAAACGATTGTTCAGAATGCGCGTTATCGACCTCAGACAGTCGCCTCGTATTTTCGCCAGTTGCAGGCTATCGCCGGCCACGATGCGTCCGGGCAATTATCGCGTATCCATGCTCCCACACTGGTCATTCACGGCGAGGTTGATCCGCTCGTACCACCTGCCAACGGCCTGTACCTGGCGCAACATATCCCAGGGGCAAAGCATATCACCTATCCCGGCGTCGGTCACATACCCATCGTCGAAAACGCGGAACAATTCAACCGCGACGTACTGACATTTTTAGATTCGTAGCACGCGAAATGGCATACGACCCCCGCAAGGGAGGCCGCTACAGGTCAAGACGATAAAGAGTGCGGAGAGGCTGCGCGCTCACGGATGTAGAACAATCGAGAGTTGTCCCCGTTATGTTAGAGGAGAAAAAACCATGGCAGAAGCAGTTATCGTGAGTGCGCTACGCACGCCCATCGGGCGCGCCAACAAGGGCGCGCTGAAAGATGTGCGCGGCGACGACCTGGCAGCCATTGCCGTCAAGGCCGCCGTCGAGCGCGTGCCGCAACTTGATCGTTCATTGATAGAAGATGTGATTATTGGCTGCGCCTTT
>DATLSW010000469.1:0-10016 GCA_035533955.1 Ktedonobacteraceae bacterium
TCGGTGAGCATGATATCGCGCAGGGTCTGCGCGGGCGGCGTGATCAGCAGTCGCCAGACCGAGACCACTCCCAGCAGATGATGCTCTTCCTGCGCCTCATCTTCAACGCAGTAGATGTAAGCCGCGCGCATTTCGTCGGCCTGAATCTTTGCGCGCAGCGCGTCGAGCGCCTGTGCCGCGCTTTTGCCCTGATTGAGGGCGAGATACTCGGTGGTCATTAGCCCGCCCGCCGTGTTCTCCTCGTATTCCAGTAATTCCTGCACGTCCTCCGACTCTTCCGGGGTCATCAGGGCCAGCAACTCTGCCGCGCGGTCGTCCGGCAATTGCCCTAGCAGGTCTGCCGCTTCGTCCGGTTCCATCGCTTGCAGGATGTCGGCGGCGCGTTCTGCCTCGATATTCTCCATGATATGGCGCTGGCGCCCGGTATCGACTTCTTGCATGGCGTCAGCGGCAATCTCATCGTCCAGACCTTCGATGAGGCGCGCGCCCTGCTCCGGCGTCAGTTGATGCACGATTTCGGCGATATCCGCCGGGCGCAATGAGGCGAGATGGCCGCTCTGCATACGCGCGACAGGCGGTGCTGTCGCTTGCGCGTCGTCCGCGGGCTGCGGGGCTTCGATCAGCTCGATGCGTGACCAGGGGATGAGGTTGGTGGGAGCCTGCTTGCTTTTTACGCCCAGCAGCCAGGTTGGAGCGAGGCGGCGCACCAGCCCCAACGTGCTGTTATCGACGCCGAGAATTTGCCACGACTCCGAAAAGCAGAGGTCATTGACGCGCACAGTTTTCTTGCGCTTGATATCAATGACCTGCCGATCCAACACTTCGCGGGCCAGGCGCGCCTCTTGCGCCGGAGAGCCGTCCGCGTTCTGCGCGGTCAGGGGCCAATTTAGCGCGTTTCCCTCGACGGGAACGCGCAGGCGCAGGTTCGCGCCCTGCCATGCCACGTCCGCCAGCGGCACGCGCCAGGGTTGCTCCGCCTGCCCCTCGATCAATAAGGCGCTGGGATAGACGACGTCGGCATGTTCCGCGCGCGCCAACGGCACGAGGACATCGACGATTTTGCCGACACGGTCGCCCTGCTCGTCTTCAACGGGCGTACCCAACAACTGGCTTAGATACATCATGTGTTTCTACATCTCAGAGAGAGCATTCGGTTGCCCAACGGCTACGTGATTTTCGATCCCATTCTCCGCGCCGGGCGCAAATGCCACGCCTGCCTCCAGTCTCAGTTCGTCCGCTTGCCGCACTGTGGCCCCGATAAAATCGCGGAAGAGTGGGTGCGGGCGATTGGGACGGCTCTTAAACTCCGGGTGGAACTGCGAGGCCACGAACCAGGGATGATCCGCCAGTTCGATGATCTCGACAAGGCTATTATCCGCCGAGCGGCCGCTGATTACGACGCCGCGAGCCTCCATGCGCTTGCGATATTCGTTGTTGAATTCGTAGCGATGGCGATGGCGCTCAAAGACAATGGCTTCGCCATAGGCTTGATACGCTCTCGTACCCGGCGTCAGGCAGCAGACCCAGTTGCCCAGGCGCATCGTACCGCCTTTATCGGCCACCTGGCGCTGCGTCAGCATTAGATCGATCACCGGGTCGGGCGTCTGCGGGTCAAATTCCGTACTGTTGGCCTGCGGCAGTCCCAGGACATGGCGCGCGAACTCGATCACGGCCACCTGCATCCCCAGGCACAGACCCAGGTAGGGCTTGCCGGTGCGCCGCGCGTAGTTGGCGGCTTTAATCTTGCCCTCGATGCCGCGATGCCCAAAGCCGCCCGGCACGACAATGCCATCGACGTCTTCCAGCGCCTCGACATAGTTCTCGCCCATCGCTTCCAGTCTTTCGGAATTGATCCACTTGATATGCACGTCAACATCATGATACCACCCGGCGTGGCGCAGTGCCTCGGCCACCGAGAGATAGGCATCATGCAGATCGACGTATTTGCCCACCAGCCCGATGGTCAACTCCGGGCGCGGGCATTTGATCTGCTCTACCAGCGCGCGCCATTCTTCCATGTGCGCCTCGTGGCGCGGCAGATTCAACTCCTGCACGATATAATCGCCCAGGCCAACTTCTTCCAGCACGAGCGGCACTTCGTAGATCGTCTCCGCCGTCACCAGGGGAACGACGGCGCGCGCCTCAATATTACAAAAGAGCGCGATTTTCTCGCGCAATTCCTGGCTTACCGGATAATCCGAACGACAGAGAATGACGTCCGGCTGGATACCGACGCGCAGCAGTTCTTTGACGCTGTGCTGCGTCGGCTTCGTTTTCAGCTCTTTCGTCGCGCCGATGTAGGGCAGCAGCGTGACATGCAAGTACAGCACATTCGAGCGTCCTATGTCATGGCGCATCTGGCGAATCGCCTCCAGATATGGCTCGCCCTCGATATCGCCGACCGTGCCGCCGACCTCGACGATCACCACGTCTGCGTCCGAGCGCCGCATCACAGCATGGATGCGGCCTTTGATCTCGTTGGTGATGTGCGGGATCACCTGGATAGTGCCGCCGAGGTATTCGCCGCGCCGCTCTTTGCCGATGACAGCGGCGTAGACCTGGCCGGTGGTGACGTTGTTGGCCTGATAGGCCGGTTCGTCGGTAAACCGCTCGTAGTGGCCCAGATCAAGGTCTGTTTCCGCGCCATCATCGGTCACAAAGACTTCGCCGTGCTGATACGGCGACATCGTGCCGGGATCGACGTTGATATACGGGTCTAATTTCATAATCGAGACGGAGAGGCTCCGATTTTTCAGAACCCGCCCCAGCGAGGCGACGGTAATCCCTTTACCGACCGATGATGCCACACCGCCTGTTACGAAGATCAATTTTGTCATAGAACGCTCCTCCTTATTCCGACAGACGACGCCGCTTCGTGTCTTGATCTTGCTTGATCTAGACCTCGTCTAGCTCGCCAGCAAGTTCGGCAAGGCTCAGCCTGTCGGAACAGTTGCCTTTGTCTTCTCGCTTAGCTCCGGTACGATAGAATCACGATCTGCATCTCCGGCGGCAACGTATTGCGCGTGACAGACAGCTTCGGCTGCGGGTTGATGCTTTCGACCCCCATCTCCCGGCAAAACTTGTCGAGGGGGTCAGGGCTATCGCGTTTTCCTTCCACTACCGCAGCGCGATAGTGCATAGGAATGACTAGACGTGGCTCAATCTGGCTAATGACCTCCGCCGCTTCGGAAGCATTGATGGTATGTTCGCCGCCAATGGGAACGAACAGAATGTCGGCGTCGGCGACTTCCTCCAACTGCGCTTCCTGGAGAACATGACCGAGGTCGCCCAGGTGACAGATCACCAGATCATCCATGTGAATGACATACATTGTGTTGCGCCCGCGCTCCTCGCCGTGTTTATTATCGTGATACGAAGCGACGCCGGTAATCAGTACGTCGCTGATCTCGTATTCGCCGGGGCCGCGCACCACACGCGGATTGCCCATGACGCCCTCGACATAGTTATGCCCGGCGTGATTATGGCTGATGGTGACGATGGGGGCAGTGACCTTGCCCAGCGAGTATCCTGGCTGAGGAGAGAACGGATCAGTGATCAAGGTAACGTGCTTGCCGCGCAACTGGAAGCACGAATGGCCGAACCATGAGATTTCCATGAGTCGCTATTCACTTTTCTTTGAAACAATAAGATCGGGCGGGGACTCGTCTGTGTCCTCGCCCGCATTCAATTGTACCACAAGGATAGGTGTTCTACAAGAGGAATGGGAAAAATTTCTCTGACCTGGTAAACCTGACCCCCACAAGGGAGGTCTCTACATATCACACATTTTCGGCGGGATAATATGTAGAGACCTCCCTTGTGGGGGTCAGGTATCAATATGATTCTACTAATGGCCCGCTGACAGTGACGCCGCCCTGAGCGTTCTGCATGGTGAATGTCAGTGTGCTGTAGGCCACGCACACCTGGCGCTGGCGGCCGCCGATGCGCACTGGCGTGTCCTCGACTGCTGCTTTGATGCGGCCTGCCACGGCATCCGCTTCATGCTGCTCGGCGCGAATGACCGCCGTCATGATGCCGGGGCCATTGATCGAGAGCGTGTCCTCTTTGCGCAAGTGGGTGCGCAGGAACGGCAGCAGTTTCTTCGCTACCTCGGTCGCCTCGCGCTCCTCGCGCTCGCGGAAGGCATCGCCGCCGTCGGCGCCATCAAGCATAAAGTGGAAGACCAGCACCGTCTGAGCATTGCAGATGCGCCGTATCTTCAATTCGCCCTCTTCCAGGTTCTTGGTCGAGTCCACGCGCTGCCAGATATAATGATCGCGCTTGCGCCAGTAGTCGTAATAGCCAAGCAGGCGTGTGTAGGCTTCCAGGATGATCGCGCCGCACGTCCAGAGCGTCTGCTTGGGGCTGCTCATGGTAAACTCGCGGCAAGCGATCAACTGGCGCAGGATGGGACTGACCTTCATGGTGGAGGCTTCATAGTGCTGCTGCTCCAGCACTTTCAGATGCCCGGCATAGATACGGCGGCGCTGCTTGAGATAATCCTTGAGGTTTACGGGACCTTTGTTGTAGACGACGCTGTCCGGCTTGTAAATAAGCTGATAACCAAGCTGCGAAATCAACGCCTGGATCGAAATTTCATCGACGGCGCTGTTCGCCGGAATGCCTGAAACGACGTTGCGGAAAGCGATCACTTCGCCGAGCTTGGGCGTGACGCGCGCCACACGGTCATGCAGTCGCCATAGTAAGTGGACGGTATGGCCCATGAACGTTGAAGGGTCATTGACGGGAACCGGACGCCCGCCCACCATGCCGATGTAGGGATCGTGAAACGGCGCGCACAACTTTTCAAACGCGCCCGTTTCAGGAATGATGTCCGCGCCGATCAAAATAACGACGTCGCTGCTTGCCTGCTTGAGAAAGAGATTAATGGCTGAGGCTTTGCCTTCGCGCCGCTCCTGCACGCAGAGACGCACGCGGGGTTCCGCCAGCGCGAGATTGGCGGCGATGGGAACAGTGCGGTCGGTACAGCCACTGGCAACGACAATCACCTCTTTGATACACATGGAGGGGCCGCGCTGCTCAAGTACGGCGCGAATGGTACGCTCGATATTCGGTTCTTCGTTATAGGCCATGATACCCACGCTGCACTCAATCAGCGTGTCCGCTTCCGTACTCTGCCGCGGCGATTGTTCATTCATATTCATCAATTCTTGACTGGTAACTTCTGTTGCCATGAGCGGCGATGACTCCTTTGCCAGGATCGTGAGAGTGTTATCTAGATTCTTTTATATGTTTATTGAACGCGCCAGCCTTATCCAATTAACGTAGCAGGCTCCTTTCAAAGAAAGAGTACCATGCAAGCGGCTGCGCGGGTAGAGAAAACGCGTTGAGATACGGTTACAAATGGTGAGATATGGTTATGAAACTGACCAGCCAGTGCCAGCGTGTAGATCATAGAAGCACAATGCATCACGCAGCCATGGCCTGGGATGGAACCGCTGGTCTCTTGTTGAATTTGACGACTGAGCAAGGATATGCTACTATGTTTTATATCAGTGTTGCTCAGGGATACTCATCGTGGCGAGTATGCTGGGAACTGTCGGGCATTGAGTGCGTGATTGCTAGCCAGAGACGTCTGAGTCCTGGGATGGGCGGCTATAGGGATACAACCGCCTCTATTAAAGAGGGCAAACATTATGATCACGCAAGCGATCAAGCGTTGGTGGCACAGATTATTTGCGCGGTGGTCGCGCCATCCATCTCAGGATGTGTCTTTTGCCTCTGTGGATCAACGAGCGAGCGCGGCGCTAACGCCGGAAACCACCTCCTATTCTTCTTTAAGCGGCCTGGCTCCTCAACCAGGGGTGGCTCCTCTCATCGCGGGAAACGCGCAAGGGGATGTCACTTGCTCTACCATCGACGAGTTGCCCAATCTTACGCCCAAGGGGCCGCTCTCGTCAGTGGAAAATGGAAGCGCGGCCCCGCCCGGCGCGCGTATAGAACTCGCGCCGGAAACGGCGGCCAGCAGCGCCGTGCTTAAACCTACGCCGGAGCAGCAGTTGGATTTTCTCAACTATCTTGTCAAGCGCGGCCTTGTCAACGAAGGATTCACCGCAGACCGTGTGCCGGAACAATACCGGCAGACGCATTGAAGGTAGGACGCACAAGGGGGTTACATGCCGCCCAATCTCGAATTGGGCGGCATGTAACCCCCTTGTGCGTTTGAACTAAACCAGGGCGCTACGCTGCTGTATATCCCTGATCTCTGGCCTCGTCGGCGCTGGCGAAGTAGACCAGGTCGTCGGTTTTGGCCTGGGCGAACTGCTCTCCGAAGCCTGCGCGGGTGTAATACCGCTTCGTACTTTTGAGGCCGACAAAAGCGGCATCGGCAGGAGACTCTACCTTTGGCATAGTGACGACGGCTGGCCCATCGCCGTCCACGCGGCGTATCTCGCCCGCGGGCTTGCTCTGGCCCTGGCTCGTGCTGTTCACGCCGTGCGTCGGCAGCTCGATCTGCTCGTCTTGCTCATCGGCTACGGCGGCCTGGCGTCTGCGAATCAGTACATACGTCGCGGTGGCGGCTGCCGTGAGGCCGATGCCGAAACCGACCACCATCCAGAAGTTGCGGCTTTGCTTGCGTACTGGCTGTAACAGCCGCCCGCTGCGCTCTGCCAGATCATGTGTCAGGGCGCTGCCGCGCTCGATCGCTTCCTGGGAAATCTTGCCGCCCTGGGCTACGAGGTTGCTCGTCAACTCTTCGCCGCGGCTCAACATGTCGCGGCTCCAGTCGATACCTCGGCGTTGCACTTCGCGCGTCACTTTT
This sequence comes from Ktedonobacteraceae bacterium, assembly GCA_035533955.1. GTDB lineage: Bacteria > Chloroflexota > Ktedonobacteria > Ktedonobacterales > Ktedonobacteraceae > CADDZH01. The sequence continues at coordinate 6,785 of DATLSW010000469.1, forward strand.
TGTAGCTGGCGGCGCTGGCTGGCTTCGGAGCGCAAGGCGCGGCGCAATAGCTGCGTCTGCGCTTGCAACTGGCGCGCCTGCTTCTGCAACTGGCGTGCTTGCTCGCCGGCAAGTTGGCGGCTGGTGGCTGTGAACTCATCCAGGCGGTGCTGTAGCCCGGCCTGCGTGGTTTGCGCCGTCTCCTGTCCCGCTGCGATCAGTTCGCTGCCGCGCGCCAGGGCTGTCTGTCGCGCCGCTTGCGAACGCTGTTGAAAACGGCCCGCGACGGTTCTGACGACTGGCCCGATGGTGGTCAATGTGAGAAGGGCGATACGCGCCCAACGCGCACTTTTCTGTATGCCTTGCTCTTGCTGTGGTTCCTGACTCATATATGTCTCTCCTTTTACGCGCCCTTACGGCGGATATCCAGTCTACATTAAAATGGGCGCGGAATGCCGCGCCCAAATGAACCGGCGTACTCTTCCATGGGAAAACCCGGAGGGGCGTAAGGCTCTGCCCCGCCCCGTGTAGTTTTCCAGGTGATAGGGGCGCGGCAGAGCCTTACGCCCCTACGCATTGTAATACACGAAACAATATGTCAGTTCGACTCACTTAATGTCAAGGTTTTAGCCCTCGCCTCGCCTCACGGCAAAGCGCAACTATCTCAAGGAAGAAATATTTGTCGGCTACCCATACAGAGATAGCGCTGCCTGTTATTTATCCTCTGTTTCTGGCTTAACTTCGTTCAGGCGCAGCACCAGGCGGCAGAAATGCAGCATGGCCGCGACGGATTCAATATGGGCCAACTCGCCTTCCCCGGCCTGCTCGGTGGCTGTGGCGCGGCGGCGCAGCGCGCGCAAGACAATCATCACATCTTCTTTGATGGCCGGATCGATCCGGCCATGTTGCAAAAGGTGGACAAGCTGCGCGACGATGGTTTCGACGTCGCGCCGCATTGCCCCAAGATCATCGATCCAGGCGTCATCGGCGGTCTTTCCCGCGCCTGTACTACCCCAAAAAGCGGCATCCGCGAATTGCACGTCTTTACCCTCCTGTTTATAGTACATAGGGAACTGCACGAAGTTATCTTCGCGCGTCTGGGTCATAGAAAAGCGATGCGTATCTTCTTCCTGCGTAACCCCCAGTTCACGTAGTAACGCGGCCAGTTCTTCTTGCCAGCCTGCCATAATGCGCTTACCTCATAGTCATCTATCACCGTAAAAGGTGAAACCGATTCGCTCTCTGAGGCAAGTGTAGCATAGTGTGTCAACGCCGTAAATGGAGGAGAGCGAGGGTTATTTTTGACAAACTTCCAGGGCAACCGAGCGGTTGCCCTGGAAGTTTGTCAAAAATAACCCTCGCTTCAGAGATAGGAGCGTTACAGAGAGCCGGGCCAGCCCAGGCCCCAATCCGTCGATGGCAGATTCTTGATATACCAGTCCGTCGAGGTGAGACCTTCGGGATACGAGACGGTGCGCTGCACGACGCCTGGCGGTACGGAAAAGTCGTGGGGAGCGCGGTCTTGCTCGGCCAGCAACATGCCCTCGTGCCAGATGGGGCCGGCGCCGGTCACGCCGATGACGTTGACCATCGGCGTGTTGTCGTTGTTGCCTGCCCACACGCCCATCACGTAATTGGTAGTGTAGCCGATGGTCCAGTTGTCCGCGAAGTTTTGCGATGTGCCCGTCTTCACGGCTGATGGATAGATCGTGCCGGGATTGCCCTCGTAGCACTGCGTCTGTGTATTGCTATACAGGTAGAGGTTGCTGCACGCGCCGAATTCATAGGTACGCGCCTGGTTATCGCTCAGCACATTCGTCATCAAATAGGCTACCTGGGGACTGATGACGCGCTGACCGGTGGGAACAAAGTGATAGACCACTTTCCCTTGTGTATCATAGACGGTATCGATGGAATGGGGCGAGACGCGCACGCCGCCATCGGCGAAGACGCCGTAGGCCGAAGTGATATCCAGCAGATGCACGCCCAGCGTACCCAGCACCATTGTGTAGTTCGGGATGCCGTTATAGCTGGTGATGCCCATTTCCTGCGCCGTGTGTAGAGAGGCATCGACGCCCGTTTTATAGAGAACCTTGACGGCGGGTACGTTAAACGAGTTTTGTAGCGCGGTGCGAATGGTGACCAGGCCATGAGAGCTGAAATCGTAGTTGTTGGGCGAATACGGCGGCAGGCCGCAGCACATAGGGATTTTCACCGGCTCGTCCAGCACCGGCATCCCCGGACTAAGCCCTTTCTCGAAAGCGGTGGCATAGACAAACGGCTTAAAGGCCGATCCGGGCTGGCGATAGCCCTGCGTCGCGACATCGAATTGCCCATACTGCGGGTTATTGGGATTATCATTGCCCAGCAGCACGCGGATCGCCCCGTTGTGATAATCGATCAGCACCTCAGCGGCGTCGGTCAGGTGATGCGGTACAGCCAGCGCCGAGACATTTTCCTGGGCCACCTTGAGAATCTTGTTCTGCAATGACAGATCAAGCGTGGTCGAGACGATCAGACCCGAACGCGAGAGGTCGGCAACCTTGACGTGCAAGATATTTGCCAGCTCGTTCAGAGCGTAAGCGACAAAATGCGGCGCGGCAGTGTTATTCACAATGGCTGGGCGCAAGAAGTTTGGACTCTGCGCCTCGCCGATAGCCTCGCGCTCCTGCACGGGCGTGATGTAGCCTTGCAAGCGCAACTGCGTGAGAACTTCCTCCATGCGCAAGAAAGTGGCCTGCGGGTACTGGAAAGGATTGTACTGGGTAGGATTCTGTGGAATGCCAGCCAGCATGGCAGCCTGGGCGATATCCAACTGCTCTGCCGCCGTGGCTTTGGGCGTGTCGTGCAAGCCGAAATAGACGGACGCGGCAGCTTCGGCCCCATAGGCCATGTTGCCATAGTATGTCGTATTCAGATACATATCCATGATCTGCTGCTTCGTGTAGTAGCGTGTGGCCTGCGGGGCCAGGATCACCTCTTCGAGCTTGCGGATAATTGTATCCTCGTTGCCAACGATGGTGTTCTTAATGAGCTGCTGGGTGATGGTGCTGCCGCCTGCCACAGTGCGCCCAGCCGTGAGATCAGAGACAGCCGCGCGCACGATGCCGGTGATGTCATAGCCGGGATCGCTCCAGAAATTTTGATCTTCGATAGCAACTTCAGCATGAACGAGATTGGGCGAGATAGCATTGAACGGCTCCGATATCTGGAGACCCTGGTCAACCGCCTCGTAGATCTGAGCGCCGTTTGC
>DATLSW010000470.1:0-6257 GCA_035533955.1 Ktedonobacteraceae bacterium
CCTATCGCGCAGCGCCATATTCCGGTGCGCGTGCGCAACACCTTTAACCCCCATATGCGCGGCACGCTGGTTGGCCCCGACGGTCGCCAGCCGAGCGGAGCCGCCGCCATCAGCATCCGCCGCCGTCTCGCGCTGATCACTGTCGAAAGCGCCGATCTGTTCGGCGCGCCGGAGAATGCCGGGCAGGTCTTCGCGCTGGCGGCTCGTGCCGGGGCCGCGCCCGTTGCCATCTGCTCGTCGTCCGGCCAGCATCTCTCGTTCGTTGTCGAGGAGCAGGCCGCCGCCTCCGTTGTGGCGCTGCTGCAACACGAGATGAGGACGCTCGGCGCGGACGGCCAGCCAGAATGGCGTGTGAAGTCGCGCGGCGGCCTGGCGGCCTGCGCCTGCATCGGCTCCGGCTTCACCGCCGACCCGATGAGTCCGGCGCGCGCCATCACGGCTCTGGCCCGCGAGCGCATCCCGCTGATCACGCAGGGCGCGTCCGAACTGGGCATCGTGTTGATTATCGAGGATCGCGACAGCGAGCGCGCGCTGCGCAGCCTGCACCGCGACCTGATCGCCCCTGTTATCCCGCTTGTGCGCTCCGCGCGTACCGTGCAGGAGAAACGGCGCGACCGTTCGGCAATAGGGGAATGATGATGAACAAAATACCGGTTGCCGTCATAGGCGCGACGGGCATGGTCGGCCAACGTTTCATCGAATTGTTGCAAGGTCATCCCTGGTTTGATCTGGTCGCTCTAGCGGCTTCAGAAAAACATGGCGGGCGAGCCTATGCCGAGGCTGCGCGCTGGCGACTGCCCGGCAGCGAGTTGCCCCCGTCGGTAGCGCGCCTGCCTGTCGTGCCTTGCGATCCCGGAGCGCTGAAGGGCGTCAAGATCGTTTTCTCGGCTCTGCCGTCCGCGGCAGCGGGCGAGATCGAAGCGGCGTTCGCGCGCGCGGGTGTGGCTGTGTTCAGCAACGCCGGATACTATCGCATGGCTCCCGATGTGCCGTTGATCGTGCCGGAAGTCAACGCCGATCACGCCGCCGCCATAATACAGCAGCGCAAGCAGCGTCAATGGCCCGGCTTCATCATTACCAACGCCAACTGTTCTGCGACTCCGCTCGTGATGGCGCTCAAGCCGCTGCAACAGGCGTTCGGTGTGCGCAAAGTCCTGGTGACGACGCTGCAAGCCGTATCCGGCGCGGGCTATCCTGGCGTGCCGTCGTATGACATCCTCGACAATGTCATCCCCTATATCGGCAGCGAGGAGGAGAAAATACAGACCGAGACGTTGAAGATGCTGGGAAGCTGGGAAGAGGGACGTGGTTTCAGCGACGCGCCCATTGTCGTCAGCGCCCACTGCAATCGTGTTGCCACGCGCGAGAGCCACCTGGAATGTGCCAGCATCGAGCTAGAACGCGACGCCACGGCGGACGAGATCAGCGCCGCCTGGAACGCCTATGAAGGCGAACCGCGGCGCCTCAAACTGCCCGGAGCGCCGGAGCGCGTCCTCCTCTACCGCTCCGAGCCGGATCGCCCGCAGCCCCTGCGCGACCGTGACGCCGGCCACGGCATGACCGTCACACTCGGACGCCTGCGCCCCTGTCCCATCCTGGGCCACAAATTTGTCCTGCTCGGCCACAACACCATTCGCGGCGCCGCCGGCGGCTCGATTTTGAATGCCGAGCTGTGCGTGAGCAAGGGACTGATTTAGGGGCGCGATAAATCGTCCCTACGCCTATTTCAGCGCGTTCACCAGGTCTGGCAGCAGGTTCTCGGCGTTGGGTGAGCCGAGACCGGTGACGGGGTCCCAGCCCCGCACTGCCGCATAGCCCGGCACGTTCACGCCTTGCGAGTTGACGCTGTTATTGCCGGAGGTGATGTCATGGAAGTCCAGCGCGTAGCGATTTGACAGCGCCAGCTTGTAGAGCGTGGGATTGATGAAGCCGAGACCTTTGCCTGCCATCTGATCGGCTATTGCCATCAATCCGGCCCACAGCGGCGCGGCGGCGCTTGTGCCGCCCGCGAGGCCCCATGTGCCATCTTCGTAGAAGGCGAGGCCGGTCAAGGGATTGGCGTCGGCGGAGACATCCGGCACGCCGCGCCGCCCTTTGAGCAGGTTCTGATCCGAGGTCGGCAGTGTTTGTTGGTACGACGGCTCGCTGAAGAACTGGCTGAAGCCGCCGCCACTCTGATTCCAGGCTACCTCGCTTGTGCTGTTACCCTGGCGGATCAGCGACGTGCCGCCGGTGGCCGTAACCCATGGATCATCGGGCGCGAAGCTGGTGGTGGCGGTGGGCGAGAGCTTCGAGGCTTGCAGGTCGCGATAATCTGTCGCGCCGTTATCGCCCGAAGACGAGAAGAATGTGATGCCATCCTGCGTTGTCGCCTGCTTATAAAAAGCGTCCCACTGCGCCACTTCCTGCCGTCCGCTGCTGTTGTTCAGTGTCACCTCGGACGCGCCCCAACTCTGCGAGACGATATTGCCCAGGTGCTGGCTCGCAACTTGCTGCTCCAGTTGCAAGAACTGCGGCAGGCCGCTCGTGCCTTCGACCTCGTCAACGGGACTGGTCATGACAATGATCTTCGCGCCAGGGGCGACGGCGTGGATGATCTGTACGTCAAGATCGGTTTCGCTGGCCCAGCCGACCATATCTTTGTTGTTCGGGTTGAATGGCACGGAGCCGAGCGGAGAAAGAATTTGCAGGTTCACCGGCGGTAGATTGAATTGCTGATCAAAGACCTGCATGTCCTGTTGCAGCGTCGGGCTGCCATAGGAAACGATATCGACCACCGTTTGTCCCGCGCCAGTCAGGCCGCGTTCATAGAGCGACTCGGCTCCATAGGCCACACGGAATTGATACGGCGTGTAACAATACGTGCCACTGGATGGATAGCCGATGAGCGGCGGGCAGGTATTGACCTGCACTGGAATGGTTGTGCCTGTCGTTGCCGTGTGCGTGGCCGCGGGGGTTGGCGTTGCGGCGCCGCCCGTGCCGGGAAGACTGCACGAGGCGAGAAATACCAGTAAGATGAGTAGAACAGGTGTCAGTTTTATGGCTTGTTTGTGCATCGAATAATGCCTTTCATAACAGCGATATACAGTCAGCCGTGTGGCGGCGCAATTGATTGCGCCAGTCAGCTACAATCAGGGCCAATCCTGGCGCAATTGATTGCGCCGCCACATCAATTTGATATCATTCCTCATTGTAGTGCGGTAATCAAGTCTGGGATGAGGTTGCTGGCGAGCGGCGCGCCCCAGCCAGTCACGGCATCCCAACCCTGCGCGGCCTGGAAACCTTGAATTTGCACGCTGCTGGTGTTGACAGCGTTGCTGCCAGTCGTGATATCGCGGAAATCACGCTGGGCGTTGGGCGAGAGGCCGATCTTATACAGGCCAGGATTGATGTCGCCGAGCGGGTGGCCGGCCATCTGATCGGCGATGGCGATCAGCGCGGCCCAGGTGGGCGTGGCCGCGCTTGTGCCGCCGGTCAGTGTCCATTGTCCATTGATGTAGAAAGCCATGCCGGTGTTGGGGTCTGCGTCGGCGGATACATCCGGCAGGCCGCGCTGTCCGGCCAGCGTGTGTTGCAGGCTGGCCGGCAATCCCTGCTGGAAGGAAGGCTCGCTGAAGAATTTGCTGACGCCGCCGCCGCTGCCGCTCCACGCGCTTTCGCTGATGCCATTGGGCATGGACAGCAGGCTGGTACCGCCGACGGCAGTGACCCAGGGAACATCGGCAGGGAAGTTAACGGTAGGCGTCGTCGCCAGTTGCGTGGCGGCAATGTTGGCCCAGTCGGTCGCGCCGTTGTCGCCAGAGCCGGAGAGAACGGTAAAACCGTCCTGCGTCGTGATCTGCTGGTAAAAATCCGCGTATTTTTGCACAAATTGGCGGCCCTGGCTGTTGGCTAGCGTGGCCTCCGAAGCGACATAGCTCTGCGTGAAGATCGAGCCGAGATGATGCGCGACGGCGTACTGCTCCAGTTGCAGGAATTGTGGCAGGCCAACCGTGCCTTCGGTTTCATCGACGGGGCTGGTCATGACAATGATTTTCGCGTCGGGAGCGATGGCGTGAATGAGTTCCACGTCCAGCTCGGTTTCGCCTGCCCAGCCGCCCATATCCTTGTTGTTCGCGTTATATGGTGCAGTACCGATCGGCGCAATGACTTGCAGGTTCACCGGCGGCAGGTGAAATTGTTGATCGAAGACCTGCATATCTTGTTGCAGCGTCGGGCTGCCGTAAGAGACGATATCGATCACAGTCTGTCCTTTGCCCGTGTCTCCCTGCTGAGTCAGTGTCTCCACATCGTAGGCTGTGCGCAGCGTATACGGCGTGTGACAACTGCTCAGCGTGTTGAGCGGCGCAGGGCAAGTGACGATGGCATCGCTCGGCTGCGGCGGAATGGGCTGGTGTGTTGGCGCAACCGTCGGCGTCGCCGCGCTGCCGGGGCTGAATGGGCTGCAGGCGGCGAGCAGAATTGCCAGCGCGAGTAGGAGTAATATCTGATATTTGACACGCATAGCGGGATGTTTCTCCTTCATTGCATAATTTGCCTGGTACACGGGGGATTATCTCATAGTTTGTGTGGCGGCGCAATTCATGGCTCGCCCTTCGATGATACAATGGACGTCACTACTGCTAAGGAGCAATGCATGGTTTACACCTACGACTTGACCGTGATCGGCGGTGGATCGGGCGGCTTGACGGCGGCGCGCGTCGCGGCCTCGCTGGGCGCGCGCGTTTTGCTCATCGACAAAGAGAAATTGGGCGGCGATTGCTTGAATTATGGCTGCGTACCCAGCAAAAGCCTGATCCATGTGGCGCGCGTGGTCAAACAGGCAAAGGACGCCGCGCAATTTGGACTGACACCCGCCGATCTGCACGTTGATATTGGCAGGGTGTCCGAGCATATCCAGGGCGTGATCCGGCGCGTGGGCGAGAACGAACAGGTCTATACCGCGGGAGTCACTGTCAAGTTCGGCGCTGTCGAGTTTCTTTCGCCCACGGCACTGACGCTCGATGGCGAACGCTTCACCAGCCGCGGCACGCTGATCGCGGCGGGATCGCATCCTCGCGTGTCGGAGATCGATGGGCTGGCCGAGACGGGCTATGTCACCAACGAGGATGTCTTCAACCTGACGGAGCTGCCGCGCTCGTTAATCGTGGTCGGCGGCGGGCCGGTCGGCGTCGAATTGGCGCAGGCATTCAGCCGATTGGGCGTGCAGGTGACGATCATTCAGGGGCCAGAGCGCATCCTGCCGCGCGAAGACCCGGAAGTGTCGGCGCTGCTGAGCGATGTGCTGACGTCCGAGGGGATCGCGGTCATCACGAACGCGCGCTTTGTCCGCGCGGAACGCAATGGCGGCAAGAAAGTCGTCATGGCAAAGCGCGGCGATCAATGGCTGTCATTTGAGGCGGATGAGATATTGATCGCGCTCGGTCGCCAGCCCAACGTCAGTGGACTGAACCTCGAGGCGGTGGGCGTCAAATATGATCAGCAAGGGATCGCCGTTGACGACTATCTCCAGACTTCTACGCCAAACATTCTAGCTATCGGCGACGTGATCGGCGGCTACCAGTTCAGCCATGTCGCGGCCTATCAGGCGGGCGTCGCGGCGCGCAACGCGCTGCTGCCGGTAGGCAAGAAGAAAGTCGATTATCGCGTCGTGCCGTGGTGTACTTTTACCGATCCAGAAGTGGCGCGTGTTGGCCTGACGCCCGGTGAAGCAGGGAGACGCTATCGCCAGACGCGCGTTGTGAAATATCCGTGGGAGGAGATTGATCGCGCCCAGGCGGAGGGCGCGACGACAGGCTTTATCAAGTTCGTGCTGGCGGGCAAGAAAGATGAGATCGTCGGCGTTCACATCGTCGGGTCAAACGCGGGCGAACTGCTGGGCGAAATGGCCCTGGCAATGCGGAATCATCTGACACTGAGCGACATCTACAATACCATCCATGTCTATCCCACGCTGGCGACCGGCCTCGCGCAGACAGCATTTGAGGGATATCTGCAAGGGGCAACAGCGCGCCGCAACCGCCGAATGGTAAGCGCGATTCTCAAGTGGCGCAGGTAATGGATAGTCATGGGAATGAATTCCGTAGGGGCGTGGGCTTGCCCCGCCCGCCGTCAGAACGTTTCGCATAGAAGCACGGGCGGGGCAAGCCCACGCCCCTACGGAATTCATTCCCATGACTATCCATTACCTGCGCCACTTGAGAATCGCGCTTACCATTCGGCGGTTGCGGCGCGCTGTTGCCCCTTGCAGATATCCC
>DATLSW010000471.1:0-9790 GCA_035533955.1 Ktedonobacteraceae bacterium
AGTCAGTCCCTGCCAGAGTTGTTTACAGACCGGGGTGGCATCTTGCGCAATACGCAATGCCAGAAAGTTGTAATCCGGCTGATCTGCTGCTGTTCGCGCGGGGGGCTGATACGACAGGCGTTCCTCGAACAAGCGGGCGCAAGCGATGCGCAGTAGCTCCGGATGACGCCCCGCCATGCTCCGAATGAATGCGCTATCCCGCGGATGCCAGTAACTATTGGCATCCGCGGCTTGCGCCTCGGCCCAGACAAGATAGTCGTTTGCCTCTTTTTCAGACAGTAGCCCCAGATAGATTGGGTCAGAGAAGATGTTCCACAATGGCGAAGGGTTGTTCAAGCTTGCCGGATGCTGGCTATAAAGCACGTAGAGCGCGTAACGGCTGGTCACGATAAAGGCGCACTTACCTGTTGTTATCGCCATATAGCGCAGCCAATCGCTATTGCGCCAGGGCAGATGGGCGATCCCCTCAAAATTGTCGAAGATAAAGATCACTGGCAGGTCGTGATGGCGTATTGCTCTTTCCACCGCAGTGCTGATATCGTAGGCTCTATCCTGTAGCAGATCGGCGGCATCGTTCCAGCGAGGTTCGGGGAAAGCCTCGTCCACTGGCAGGCTCTTCGACAATGCCTGGTACACATCCCACCAGAAGCGGGCGGTGGCATAATCAGCGCGATCAGGCATTTCATCCGCCCGACGCATGTAGGGCTGGCAATCGAGATAGACAAAAGAAAAACGACATTCCTCTGTTTCATCATCGGATAGGGTATGCTTCATCAGGTATCGTACCAGCGTTGATTTGCCGATGTAGGGTTCGCCAATGATAGGGATAGATTGCGGTGGGTCGCTGAGTAAGCGCCCGGCGATGATGCCCCGCTCTTTCTCACGGCCCCAGAAATGAGGGCGCGTAAATGGATTATGAGACAAAGACATATTCATACTCAATTTCCTTCTTTCAATGTGAATGGAAGCGGCCAGTGCTGGCGTAACCAGGAGGTAAACAGCCTCACGGTCATCGTATAACGGGAATGCTCGTATTTCAGCACGCCGAGATTGGTCAAATCGTCAAGTGTCTGCACAATGTCGCGGGTCGGCACGACGTGGCCGATGACCGCGGCCAGGTGATCGTACTCAAATTCGTCGTTTTTCTCTTTAAGATGAGCAATCGCGCTGAGAATCAGTTTATTTCTACGAGTGCCACGTTCGTTATAGCCTTCCCAGAAATGTTGAAAACGGCTGTTGTCCTCTCTCTGTATCCAGTTGCGAATGCAGGTAGCAACGAAGTCGCGCGTAATTTTTGCGCGCTGCTCCTGGGCCTGTTCATACAGATAGGAACAAAGCAATTGCAGGTAGTAAGGATGACCGCCAGTATTCCAGAGCAAGAGGTCAATCGCCGGGTCGCCGATGCCTCCAACCTGGATCAACCCTTCTTTCATCAGCTTGTGAGCCGCTTCCGCCTCCAGCACGGTCAACTTTTCATCATGCGTGATGTTGAATAATGAAGTGATACCAGTTTGCGCGAGGAGTTCGTTCATCAAACCGCCGCCACTCAATACCAGGTGAAACCCGCTGCCATGCAGCGATTGGCTGCGCAGTCGGCTAAAGATGGCGTCGTGGCTGATTCCTTCCTCGCGCAAGTTACAAAGGCATTGAAACTCGTCTAAAATCAGAGCCAATGGCTGGCTCTTGATCAGCCGTTCTACCCGTGAGAGATAGGTATCGAAGTACGCGAGCGGGTCTTTACGCAGGCGATTCATAGCTGGCGCGTTGACTTCTTGAGAAACGTCGTGATCGCGCAAAACCGCCGAGATGTGGCTCATGAGCTGGTGGAGAAATTGCGTGTTCGAGCCATCCTTGACTGACTGCAAATCGATGTACACTGGCAAAAATCTTCCCTGCGCTTGCTCTTGCAGGCGCAGGAGCAGGGAGGTTTTGCCGATACGCCGCTGTCCCCACAGGAGAATAGCGTGGTTTTGTTCCTGATCACTCAAGTAGTTAGCGATGCGCTCGCTTTCGAGTTTACGGCCATAGAAGCGCGAGCCTTTGGCAACGCCCGGCCCGTAGGGGTTAGCGTGATAGGTGATGGGGAGGGAGAGTTGCTGAGCGACCGGCTCAAACACAGAAGAGTGAATGATCTCCACATGGGTCACGTAAGGCACAGTCTCCAGCGCCCTCTGGAGACGAGTACGCTGCGTCGCCGTTGTTTTACCAAGATAGATATGCGATTCCGCCATCGAGCGGTCAGGTCGCTTATAGGCATTGAAGCTGTTCATGTCCAGTCCCAACTGAGCTATGACAGAGGTGATGTCATGAGCCAGCCCTGGGCGGTTCAGAGCTTCTATCACAGCAACATAATGCGGCTCGAGCGGTCCGCTGTCCCATTCGACCGGAACAGGTCTCTCTTCCTCTTTGATGCGCGGGCAGGCGCGTTTATGGACGATCAATCGCTCATCGCTGCGAAAGGCAGTGATCTCATCAAATGGTACGGGACGGCAGCAGCGCGCAAAGACCTGTACCAGCCGCGCTTCCTCTGAGGACATGACGCGCACGCTCAAGGAGGCCGTCACAGCGCTGGGGAGATTGGCGGCTCCCACGCGCATCGACTTGAGCTGGTCAACAAGTTTGCGCGCATCCAGGCGACCAACGCCAATGGCGGCCAGCAGCTCCTCCTGGCTGCCCACCGCTTCCCTGGCCGCGATGCGATTGAGCAGTTCGCTGACCTGGGGTTCAGCCGCGTTCAAGCCAAGTGATTGCAGTTGCTGATCGAGCAGAGCGCGCCCGCGCGCCAGCATATCGTTGTACTGGTTTTGCACCAGCCATTGCCTGATGGCGCTGGATGCCTGAGAGGTGCGGACATGATCGAGCCAGTCCAGGAGAGGATAACTAGTTGCTCCTCCTCTGATAATCTCGATGCGATCACCGTTTTGCAGCAGTGCATACGCATCGACCTGTTTGCCATTCACCAGCGCGCCCGCGCAACTATGACCCACCTCGGTATGAATGTTGTACGCGAAGTCAAGCGCCGTTGCGCCGCGCGGTAAGTATCTGATCTCGCTATCCTGGGTAAACACTTGCAGCGCACCATCAACAGGCTTACTTTGCTTCGATATTTGCGGGAGCAGCGTCTCTGGCACATCCCACCAGCGGGCGGTGATGCCACGTTCGTCGATCATATCCATGTCGCGGGTGCGAATGGAGAGATGCAGTACATTCCCAGAACGATGTTTGACCTGGGTGTGGAGAGCGCGATAGCCGTTCTCTTCTCCTACAGCGACCACATCTTTGAACTGCCCTTTCACCGGCGGGTGGAGCTTGTGAATAAGGCCCAATGCCTGGTAGCATTGCGATTCTTTGCCTGTCAGTACAATAAACTCTCCCGTGTCGAGCGGCTTGAACGGAAGCGAGCGGGCGCGCGAGGATTTTCCCCGCGCAACATTTCTCTCAATCTGGCGCCGGTAGAGCGAATAGAGCGAAAACGGCTGCCAGCGCACAGCAAACTCTGCTCCGTGTTCCGCGAATGCGCCCGGCAGTTCTGCGCGCACGCTAGAAACATCCGGGTGATCCGCTGCATTCTCATAGCGTTGTTTCATCTTCCGGTACTCCGCCGGGTTGATCACTTCAAAACTGTAATCCTCCAATTGTCGTTTGACCATACCCATCCCAAGTTGATCGGCGAGGGGCGTCAACAGGTTAAAACCGATACGTGCCATGCGCTCCTGGTAATAGCGGTTGAGGACCATGATCGTGCGCAGATTGTGCAGCCGATCCGCCAGCTTGATGACGACCGCGTCCGGCTCATCGCGCATGGTCGATATCATATGCAGCAGGTTGACATCGCCTTCTCTGTCGGAATCGCTCTCTATCTGTCGCACAAAATTATTCAGCTCGAGGACGACTTTCAGCATCTTGCAGACAGGCGCTCCTAGCCTCGACTCAATTTCATTGAGATCGCAGCCGTGCGAATAATCAGGGCTGTGGACATCGTGCAGCAGCGCGACCGCTACTATCGCTGAGGGAGCGTGCCACTCGGCCAGGATGCCTGCCACTGCCAGAGCGTGGCTCAGTACAGATTCGCCGCTGAGCCGTTGAAAGTCGCGGTGAACTTTCTCGGCAATCTCATAAGCCGTAGTAAGGACCATTGGGGAATCCGACGCGCTACTATAGGAGACGACTTGCTGGATAAGATCGTTGATTTCCGTCATGCGCTGCCTGCTTTCTGTTGTTGCGCTGCCAGCCAGCTCTTTTTTTCTCTATGTTGTGATTACCTTCTTCAAGTGTACTACATCTTGTCTTTTTTTGCAACAATTAAGGATATATAACGACAATATCTGCCGAAATCTTGAGCATAAAGCCAAATTTATAGAGGAAATTTTTACAATCGGCACATAAATGTCATTTTTAGAGCTAAAAAGACTTGACAATCGACATTTTGCATACTAAACTATTCTTAATACAGATATATAACGACATTCAGACAAGGGAGTCAACGATGAAACGCGAAAGATCAGACGATGCTGCACGCATCTCGCCAGACCCTTTACCGGCTGTTCCCTGTGATTTGTCTCCTTATTCTGATGATAGCTCTGCTGCCGGGCCGGAAAAATACGGTTTCTCGTACATTCTGGCGCTGGCGCGCACGGCCCATCCAGATATTGCTGATGCCGATCTGCAAGATATTGCTCAGGAAGCCTTCATCGCCTTCATACCCAGGTTGGAGCGTAGAGAACTTGCTCATCCCGATGCCTATCTCGCGCAGATCATCCGCAATAAATGCAACGACCATTATCGCCAGCAAAAGCGCCGTACTCACCTGCCAACGGTGTCGCTTTCGGCAGATGATGGTCCTGACAGGCAGGTTGTGGAGGAGGCTAGAGATGGGCTGGCGGATCCGGCCAATATGCTGGAAGAGAGTCTGTTTCTGGGAGACTTCTACAATGATCTCGCCGCCGCGATTACAGAATTGCCTCCCTGCCAGCAGCGCGCGGCGATCTGCACGCTGATCGATAAAGCCGACAATCCCGTCCCGCTCATTCGCGCGTTCAAGGCGCGCAACATCGGCGAAGCGCAGATGCACTGGCCGGCGGATCAGCGTGAAAAGCGCGATTTGCAAGCCTCGTTGTCCGCCGCTCGCCACAAACTTGCCAACTTTCTCCACATCGATCTCTCTCAGTATAAGCAGCGCAAGCGCCGCTCTGGCCCGCCCGGTTCCCAGAGTAATCAACTGTAATACCGATACGCGGTGGCATCGTGTAACTGCGCAGCGACACGATGCCACCGCGTTTGGTATACTATCCGCAAGAAAGGCGTCGCTGCGCAATCAATTGCGCAGCTAAAAGAAAATCTCATCATCATGACCAAACTCATCATCGGTGGTCAAACCCTGGATTATACCCAATACAGTGACGGCGATCTGCCTCTGATCTTCATTCACGGCATCGCCAGCAGCCAGCACTCCTGGCTGGATTTTCCCTTGCGCTTCACTGACTATGGGCGCGCGATCACGCTGAGCTTGCCGGGGCATTACCCTGCACGATTTCCAGAGCGAATGCGGCGGGCGACACTGAGCGATCCCTGGATCGGCGACATCCTGGGCGAAGCCATCGAGCGGATCACCAAAGGCACACCTGCTCTGCTCATCGGTCACAGTACTGGCGGCTACGCGGCTCTGGCAACCGCCTGGCGCGCGCCGCAATTGGTGAAGGGCGTAATCACGCTGGCCGGTTTCGCGCGCGGCGTGTGGGGCGGCGCGTTGGGCTTAGCGCAGCGCCTGCACATTCTCGGCGCGCCGGGCGCGGAGTTGTTCAACGCATTGCTCACTGGCAACGCGCGCGGTGCGGCGCTGGTTGATCTGGCCTGGCAGCACTGCTTCCATGACAAAGCGGCATTCCACGCTTGCACGGCCTATCAAGCCGCGCGCGCAGATATCATAGCTGACCTCACCCGCATGGACGCGCGATCATTGCGTCTGTGGTTTTACCAGATGCGTACCGTCAGTAACCTGAAGCCGTACCTGTCTCAGATCACTGCTCCTGTCCTTGCTATCGCAGGCAAATGCGATCGCACTGTGCCGCCTGAACAGACGCTGCTCATCGGTCACAACGTTTTTTATGGCACAACCATCCTGCTTGACGACCTCGATCACGCGCTTTACATGGAGGAACCGGATAAGATTGAGCGGTGTATGCGCGATTGGATCAACGAAAATATGCTTCGCTAAGAGAATAGCAGGCGCATAATCACGCAGGCAACCTTTGCTGTAGCGCAGCGTATATCTATCAGAGCAGGTAATCACTCGCCTGGGAGATAACACAGTAGCACGCGACAGAAAGGCAAAATAATGAAGCGCATTCTCTTCTTACTGGGTTCGCTTTTCCTCATCCGGGGTTTCATGCGGCGGGGAAGGCATCATCGCGCATTCCGCTATGACTAGTTTGGCAACAAAAGAGGGCTTCTGTGCCAACCAGACAGTTGGCACAGAAGCCCTCTTTTGTCATTCCACGCCAATATCCCATGCCTGTTGCAGATCCGCGCGCGAATAACGCTGGAAAGCCATCAACGTGTGCGTTTTGGTGATCGAGGACAATTGCATCATGCGGCCTGTCACAACATCGGCCAGGTCGTCGTAGCGTGGCAGGCGCAGCAGCGCGACGAGGTCGTATTCGCCGGTGACGGAATAGACTTCCGCCACGCCGTCGATCTCTAAGAGGCTCTGCGCTGTCTCGTTGACCTGCCCGCGCTGGACGTTGATCAGAATCAGGGCAGTGATCATGTATTTCTCCTTCTACGGCTACATGCAGCGTCCCCCTTGTGGAGGGCGCTTCCAGGTGTGGTGGCGCGATGAATCGCGCCACCACACCGCACCACAGCGGCCTCTACGCGAAGACGGGCGGGGGCGGCACGGTGGGCAATTCCATGCTCAGGCCGATGACTTTGATCTTCTTGCGCAAGGAATCGACAGCGTAGCGCGGGCCAACCCAGGGATCGAGCTGCATGGCGAGAATCTGCTGCACATCGTTGTCGTCGGGCGAGATGGCGGTAATGGCTCTCTGCGCGTACTTATTCACCGCATCATAGACGATCTGAGCGTTGGCGTGGTCGCGCTGAATCATTTCGCGTAAGAATTTGACGCCGAAAACGACGTGGCGCGATTCGTCGCGGGCCACGGCCGTGAAGCCGCCGCGGAAGGCCGGGAAAAGATCATTTTTCCGGTAGAACTCGAGGATCGAACGCTGTCCGGCCAGCGCCATCGTGCCTTCGACTATGACGTGATAGAGCGTGATGCCCTCGACCAGATGCGCCAGATTTGACGGCTCCTGGCGAATGCGCTCCGCTACCTCTGAGAGAGAATCTACCAGAATGTACTTGAGATCGCTGCTCATATATTGCAGAGCCACATCAAGCTGCTCTTCCATGCTGGCTTTGTCAACGCCCAACACCTCCTTGAAAAAGCGCGCGAAGAATACGGTGTGCCGCGCTTCATCGGCCTGCTGCGTGGTGATGAAGATGCGCATCTCCTCGTCGGGCATGGCCGCCACATAGGGACTGAGCGTGTCTGTTACGCACGCTTCGCCCTTGAAGAAGGCCGACAGGCCGTACAGGCGATCCTGGCGCTCTTCCTCGTTCATCTGCTCCCACTGCAAGCGATCGGCGCTGAAATCGATCTCCTGGGACTGCCACTGTTGCCGTTCCCAGCGATAATATAGTTCGCGATAGGACGGCAGGTGTACCAGCCCCTCGTCGATGATCTGCAAGACGTTATCAATCGGCGTTTGCTGGAGTTGGGTCAACGAAGCGGTTTCTAAGGGCATATCAATGGACATAGCGTTTCCTCAATTCTTTCTTGTCGATCTTGCCAATAGCGTTGCGCGGCAACGCATCCACAAACTCAAGCTCGCTGGGCGTTTTATAGTTCGCCAGCGCTTCACGACAATACGCCATCAGGCTCTCTGCGTCAACCGGCTCGCGCGTGACGACAAAGGCTTTGACCTCTTCGCCCATGCGCAGAGATGGCACACCGACCACCGCCGACTCGATCACCGCCGGATGCCTGTTCAATACTTCCTCAACATCGCGCGGGTAGACATTGAACCCGCCGCGAATGATCAGATCCTTCTTACGCTCTACGATGTACAGGTAGCCGTCTTGATCCAGGTAGCCCATGTCGCCGGTGTGCAGCCAGCCGTTGCGCATGGCGGCTGTCGTCTCTTCGGGCATGTTGTAATAACTCTGCATGATGTTGGGGCCGCGCGCAATGACTTCGCCGATCTCGCCCGCCGGAAGCGGTTGATCTCTGGCATCGACGATCAGCAGTTCGACGCCGGGCAAAGGCACGCCGACGGAGCCTGGCTTGCGTGGCATGGTGAGGCTGTGGCCGGTGAGGGCGGCACTGGCCTCGGACAGACCATAGCCCTCCAGTATCGTGCAATTGAATTTCTTCTCGAAGCCTTCCAGGATCGCCAGGGGCAGCGGCGCGGAGCCGCTCACGCAGGAGCGCAGGCTGCTAGTATCGAACCTGTCCGCGTCGGGCGAGTAAAGCAGGGCCACGAACATCGCTGGGACGCCCGCGAAGGCCGCGATGCGATAGCGTTCAATGGCCGAGAGGACAGCGCTGGTATCGAAACGCGGGTGGGCTATGACGGTCATGCCGCGCAGGAAAAAGACGTTGGCGACGAGAATACCGAAGGCATGGGCCAGCGGCAATACGGCCAGTTGCGTCTCTTCATCGCGCGTTTCATATGCAGCGCCGCGTCCGGCGAGGGCGTTGGCGATCAGGTTGCGATGCGTCAGCACGACGCCTTTCGGGTTGCCAGTCGTCCCTGACGTATAAAGAATCACGGCGGCATCGTCCGACGCGACGGACAGGTCGCCTGCCGTCGCGAGAAAATCATCAGCGCGCGCCGCGCCTTTTGCCACAACATCACTGTAGGCATGGACGGTTGGCGCTGTGTCCGTGGGAACGAGCGCGCTGGTGACGATGATATGCTGCATGGTGGAAATACTGGCGAGTGCGCCCTGCACCAGAGGCAGCAGGATCGGGCTGGTGAAGATGGCTTTGGCGGCGGAGTTGCGCGCGATATATTGCACTTCGAGCGGCTTGAGCAGGGGCATCACGGGAATGATCACGCCGCCAGCCCGCGCGATGGCCTGATACGCGATAATGACTTCGGGACAATTGATCATCATCACCATGACGCGGTCGCCTTTTTCGATGCCCAGCGCGCGCAGTCCGTCGGTGAGTTGGGCCGCTTCCCTGGCGATGTCGAAGTTGCTGTACTCGCGCACTTCTTGCTGCTGCTGATCCTCGTAGATGATGGCTTTATAGAGGCCAAAATGCAGGCAGTTGTAGCGCGAGAGGTCGGAAAGCGTGTTCAGGTCTGCATCGGTCATGACAGGTTGTTGCTTCGTCATGCATGATCCCTTTCTCTAACGGGCGTAATCAACCACGGAGAGGCTGTCGGCCCTACGAGTTCGCGGCGAGGATGGCTTCGCCGCTGGTGACTTTCTCGCCTTTCTGGTTCTGCGCCCAGCACTCGATTGTGACCGTTCGTAGCCCAGCGCTTTCAGCATTTGCTGTGACGGTTCCCAGGCAGGTCAATGTATCGTCGAGGTGTACCATGCCGGAAAAGCGCACTTTGAGCTGCGCGACAAATGCCTCCGGCGTGTCCGCGATCTGTTGCTCGGCGAACTGGCCCAGGAAGGCCATGCTCAACATGCCATGCGCGATCACGCCGTCCAATCCCACGCGGCGCGCGGCCTCTTCATCGAGGTGGATGGGGTTGTGATCGCCAGAGGC